>DAOVJF010000034.1 GCA_030673355.1 Planctomycetota bacterium
ATTGCTCGGGTATTGTCGGGGCGGTTGGAAATAACAGCGAAGGCGTCAGCGGCCATTCATGGAACACAAAAATTCTTCCGTGCAGGGTATTCCCAATCGATGGTGACAGTGGTGCGATGGAATCGGATATCGCCGATGCAATTGTCTGGGCGGCCGACCAGGGCGCGGACGGCATAAGCATGTCTTTCGGGGGATATGGCGGGTCCAGTACAGAGCAAACCGCGATAAATTACGCATGGGGGCAGGATGTAGTGCTTGTCGCCGCAGCGGGAAACGGCAACACTACTTATCCACATTACCCCTCATCATTCCCTTACGTTATTTCTGTTGCAGCGACAAACTCGAACGATCAGAAAGCCAGTTTCTCCAATTATGGAGTTAACCAGGTCGATGTGAGTGCGCCTGGGGTCAATATCCCGTCGTCGGTATTTTACGAGCACGGTGGCGATCCATATTCGGTGCCGGAAAATCAACGGTACGAACAGTGGAGTGGTACAAGCATGGCTTGTCCGCAGGTAGCGGGGCTTGTTGCACTGGTTGCGTCATATTATCCTCTCTATACAAACGCCCAGATTGTCGACCAGATCGTATACACCGCTGATAATATCGACGCGATAAACCCGGGTTATATCGGTGAACTCGGCACCGGTCGAATTAACGATTACAAGGCCCTTACAACCCCGCTTGAACCGGATTTCGAAATCCTGTCATTCTTCTCTGGCGACGACCAGCCATTATTCTCCCAGGGAAATCGGGACGGATTCATCAATCCCGGCGAGATTATCGAATTCAGGCCGACAATGAAGAACACAGGCCTGGCGGGTGCGTACCAGTGTTACATCTACTTAGTCGAGGACGCCGGTAACATACAAATTCTGAACGACAGCCTGTTCCTGAACATTATGTACCCGGGTGAAATTTACACCCATCCCGACCCGATTATTTTCAGGGCAAGTCCCGGAATTACTACTGATACGGTAGCCCAGATCACATTCCGGTTTGAATTTACAGATGGGGATCCTATCGAAGTTCCATATTCAATCGAGGTCCGAGCTGATCTCGGGATTCTTGACATGGTAGATGTCACAGGTAATGGATTACTTGAGGATTTCATACCCAAGGGTGTCTCCGGTGTTCCGGCTCTCACATTTTCTATCGAAGGTGATCAGAACTACGCGACACTTGACAAGCTAACTGTCACCCAGACCGGGACAGCAGGTGTGGAAAGCCTTGGGGAAGTCCAGTTGTGGCTCGATGAGGACGACAACGGAGTATTCTCGGATGTTTTCGATACAAGGGTAGCCTACCGGTCCTACGATAATCCCGGATGGCGCGGGCAATTCGATGATTTGAACGATCCAAATACAGGATTCAATAACGGTGCCGGATATGAGGAATTCGATCCGGTAATGTTTGATATTTCAGGTGAAGCCCATTTCTACGAGATAGTTGTTCCAACAGCACCGGGGGTGCCAAGGTCAATTTTTGTAAATCTTGAAATATTACCGACTGCAATTACCGGTGATACGGTTCAGGTCGGGATACTCGATTCAAGCGACGTAATTGTCCTTGCGCCTGACCAGGTGAATCCAATAAATTTCCCGATCCAGTCTGATGAGGTCCCGATACGCGGAACGTGGCAGGACGCTCAGAAGCTGACCAATACCACTGGTACCGCACAGCAGAGACATTCGTGGAGAGCTCAAACGGCGACGTGCCCGGCTACCGGAAACGTATATGTCGTTTTTGATACCAACAGGTATGGTGATTTCGATGTCATGATACGAAGGTCCACCGATCTGGCATCAACGTTCGACGATGCTGTGATGATTGATGGATCTTCGGATAACGAGTTTTTCCCTGATATCCAGGTGGATTCGTCGGGTGTTGTCCACGTGGTTTATTATTCAACGAAGATCAACGATTTCAACCGGGAAATTTATTTCTGCAAATCCAATGATTTCGGAGTGAGTTTTGAAACACCGGTAAGGCTGACAAATGCAACGCGTGATTCACGAGTCCCAAAACTTGCTATTGGACCGGATGACAGTGTGAATGTCGCCTGGAACGACGATCGAACTGCGACAGACGACTACAATATCTACTTCAAAAGGTCTGATGATGGCGGCGATACGTGGGCTACCCATGTTATGGTCAATGATTCATATGTGGCAAGCACTGAAGTGGCTATTACTGTTGGGGGGGATGGGGTTATCCACATCGTATGGGAAGAATTATCCGGTCAATGGTGGAACCCATACGCGAATGTCTGGTACTCACGATCAGTTGATGATGGGCTGAATTTTTCCACGGCAACTAAAATAACAACGGGTATTTATAATAACAATGGTTACCACGCTGATATTGCTGCGGATGGCCTTGGTAATGTTTACTCGGTATTCCATTACGTAGGTGGGCCTGATGCTGAGATTAGCTGTATTATAAGCAACGATTCGGGAGTCAACTGGAATGCGGGCTTTAGCCTTACGAACAATAATATTCCCGACAGCCGTCCGGCGATTGTGGTTAATTCCGACAGCAGCTTGGTTGATATCATTTACAGAAGTTTGCAGGCGAATTCCTGGAACATCTGGCACACCTACTCTGAAGATGGGCTATCCTCGTGGAACGATCCGGTCCAGGTATCGTCATCAACCTGGGGCGAGGCAAGCGAACCTGTTATCGTCCGGGACTCAGGTAAAAATATTTATGCATTCTGGGAGGACCTGGTAAGCTCAGTAGATCATGAGGTTTTTTATAACAGGTTCCTTTTCTGATTAACTGGAGGAAATTCAGACGTTGGAACTACAATTATTAGAGATAAGTTAGGGTATGTTAAATGGAACAGCATCCGGAACAATATTCTGAACGTGCCAGGCTGGAAATCAGAAGGAATATTCACGCCACCTATTCCAAATTCGGATACGATCTATTTGAGCTGGCTCTCGATGCATGTGAATTTCGGCCTTATGATGATCTCCTTGATGTTGGATGCGGTCTGGGTGATTTCATTTTTAAAATCCGCCGTAGCGGCCACCTTGGGCGATTGGTCGGGATCGATATGAGCGTGGATGTTATTGCGAATGCAAAGGCCGAATCGGCGCGGTGCGGGCTTGGAGCCGAGTTCAGGGTTGGGAACGCCGAGAACCTGGATTATCCTTCAAGTTGTTTTGATTGTGTTACCGCACTGCACGTAATCGGCCCCAACGATCCTGAGAAAGTGATAGCTGAAATGGGTCGGGTATTAAAGGCAAATGGCAGTATCCTGATCGCCACAAATTCCAGGATGTCATACCCGATACTGGAGAAGCTTAAAGAAAAAGCCCGTCAACGGTTCGGATGGTTCCACGCCAATGAATGGACTGAAGGATTTGAGTCGGAAATCGCTCCCGACACGCTTAATTTATTTTTTGGTTCCGTGGAGGAATTCCGCTATGAGGACACCCTGGAATATCCGGATGCCGAGGTCCTCGTGGATTTATTCCGTTCAAACTGGGGGTTATGGAGCGAGAATCTTTCCGAGGCGGAATGGGACAGGATTGTCGACTGGGCAAGGGAACAGGCGCTTGAGCTTATTCCCGAACATGGATATGCGGAAGAGCCGAGGAGTTTTTCGCTTTTCAGGTGCAGGGAACCCCTTGGACTTTGAACTCTCTCGCTTAATGAACGGTCCTGATTATTATAAATCCCGATTTAACCTGTTTAAGTTAAAGGTCAAGACCGGGCTGAAACTAACGAAACTAATATTGAGTGCAAGTCTTGACATTCGGGTTCCAACCATGTATATAAAGGGTGTAAAGGGTTTCATATCAATACCCCTGTAGCCCCTCTGATTTGCAACCACCGGTGGTTTTCCCTAAAGACGTAAAATGGATTTATTAGGGTTCTTTCATTTTTCATTCAGGTGCTTGCGAGAGATAATCGAACGTTGAATTTGAATTATTTTAAACCATCCGGTTTATAGATGCAGTAAAAAATGCCTTCGGCAAAACGTTTTATATTATTGCTCAGACACCAATACCAATGGGTAATAGATACCAGAGGGATCAATTGCAGGCTGAATTAAGGGAAATTGCACATAAACCTGTAAACCTAGGCAAATAACAAAAACATCATATCTGCGGATAGTTATCCCAATGAAACCAAGTCATTATTATCGAACTGGCCCGGTTTGCCGCAGAATACAAAAAAAGCTTACATAATGGAGTTGTCATCTTGAGTAATGCATCACGACCCAGAAGAAATTTTCGGCCCCGGACATCTCGCCCGGAGATCGACGACGATCACAGGGGTTCCTCAATCAGTAATGTCTCCTCTCGTCGCGACAACCGGCGATCACCGGTCAGGAATCAGAACCGCAGGAACCAGTATCGTCCCGGCAACGGAAACCGGGGGGATGATGGAGAACCTTCCAGCACCCCGTCCAAGAGACCTACCCAGCAGGCCGAGATTGCGGTACTGGATGAAAAAACCCTGGCAGAACTTCGCACGATGGCCAAAGACAGCGATCTGACAGGTATAACCGCACTTAAAAAAGCCGATTTGATCCTGAAAATTCTCGAGGTTAAAATCGAGGAACCCGACAATATCTTCGCTACCGCTACACTTGAAATTCTGCCCGAGGGATATGGATTCCTCAGGAGGAACGGGTACACACCGACACCCGATGACATTTATGTCAGCCTGAGCCAGATCAAGCGATTCGGGCTTCGTACCGGCGATGTTATACAGGGCCAGATTCGACCGCCGAAGGACAGCGAGAAATATTACGGGCTTTTGAGGATCGAGGCGATCAACGGTGGCGACCCCGATATCGTCAAGGATCGCCCCTATTTCAATCGGCTGATCCCGGTCTTTCCAAATGAACGTCTTATCCTTGAAACGGAATCAAAACTGATCTCCACCAGGTTAATCGACCTGATTTCACCGATTGGAAAAGGTCAGCGAGGTTTGATAGTCAGCCAGCCGAAAGCCGGTAAAACAGTCCTCCTGAAAACAATCGCCAACGCTATCAGCGAAAATCATCCTGAGGTCACATTGATGGCTCTTCTGATCGATGAAAGGCCTGAGGAAGTTACCGATTTCGAGCGTTCGGTTAAGGGTGAAGTCGTTTCATCGACCTTCGATGAACGTCCCGATCACCATATCCAGGTCGCGGAGATCCTTCTGCAGAAGGCTAAGAGGCTTGTCGAGCATGGCCGCGATGTGATGATTCTACTCGACAGTATCACCCGTCTCGCCCGCGCTTATAACCTGGTAATGCCTTCCAGCGGTAAAACCCTGTCCGGCGGACTCGATCCCAATTCGCTCCACAAACCGAAACAGTTCTTCGGGGCTGCCAGGAAAATCGAAAATGGCGGATCGCTTACGATCATCGCCACCGCGCTTGTTGAAACCGGAAGCCGTCTCGATGACGTTATTTTCGAGGAATTCAAGGGTACCGGTAACATGGAACTCGTTCTTAACCGCGACCTCGCGAATAGAAGGATCTTCCCTGCGATCGATATCCTCAAGAGCGGTACGCGTCAGGAGGAACTTCTATATGATGACAAGGAAATCGAGGCTATCAGGAACCTGAGGGCGATAATCGACAGCCTTGGAGACCAGCACGGTACGGAGTTTGTTATCGACAGGATCGGTAACAAGGCATTTCCAAGCAACGCGCAGTTTATCGATGCCATTCCCGGCTGGTACAACATCTTCCTGAAAGGGGACCTGAGACGGAATGGTGGCGGAGGCGTAATTAAGGGAATCCGCTAGGATCCGGACTAAAGTTTAAATTCTATTAAATCGAACCGATATTATTAACAGATACACCCGATTTCTTCTCTTGCTACCGAAGCAGATCGGGAACATTACGACCGGCGTTCAAAAGACGCCGGTTTTTCAGGTTTTTGAATTAATGAGTTCGAGAACCCTTTGCACGGTTTCTTCGATTGTCATTTCGGAATTGTTCACAAGCCGGGCGTCCTCTGCCGGGACCAGCGGACTCACATCACGTTCGATGTCGCGCCTGTCCCTTGCCTCTATCTCCGCCTTAAGGTTCTCCAATTCCGATTCCGGGAGATTGTAATCAATCAGTCTCCTGCGCGCGCGTTCTTCAGCGGAGGCGGTTAGAAAAATTTTAATATCGGCATCCGGAAAAACAACGGTTCCCGTATCCCGACCCTCGAGTACGACCCCGCATAATTCTTGTTCATCAGCGAGTTCAGTCTGTGTTTTGAAAATCCGTTTTGCTATCTTCCTCTGCAATCCGACAATTTTTTCACGTACACACCTGTGCCTGCTGAAAATACTTGCGGCACGGCTGACCTCCGGAGACAATACCTCGTCGGTGATGTCCTCTCCATCGAGAAGAACGCGTTCGGGGTTACTTTCGGTCGGGGGAATGAATTCTATGTCGAGGCGCTTCGCTACCTTTCGGGCCTCTGATTCATCGGCCAGGTCGATCCCCTCGCGCATTGCTTTTATTGCCGCCGCGCGATAGGTCGCTCCGGTGTTGAGATATGAAATACCCGATTGCTTTGCCAGTTCCCGCGCGAGGGTGCTTTTCCCGCTTGCGGATGGTCCGTCGATGGTGATGATCATGCATCGTTCAGGTTTCATTTTACGGTCAATAAATTTCTTGTATGTTGAATTCACTCACGATCAGTACAGGCTGTTCGGCTGTACCCGACCATACTGCGAAAGTGTAGCTTGTCTCCGATGGCCTGTAATGGAAAATCCTGCCGCCGATAAATGCCCATTTTACCATTTCCAGGTCGCTGTAAGTCAGGATATTGTCTAAGAGATCCAATGATGGGGGCGGGTATGTCCCGTATCTCTCCCGGATATCCCTTAGCGCTGCCCTGATCGCGTTTATCGCATCGTCGATATCAGCCTGTGACGCCAGCGTCGGCCGCGTGAAACCATCGGGCTTCACAAGAAAAATTGCCCGGTGTTCGCGGTCGAGAACCGCAAGGCCTCCGGTTATTTTTGCGGCATCGTCAAGAGGGTGGCCCGGCGCGCCGGATGGAAGGCGGTTATTCCAGATGCCTGTAACATTAAGGTTACCGGCATCAAGCTGGAATATTTCTCCATCATCAATTGTTACCCATAAATTCCCTGAAACCCTGTCGGACTCCAGGAACCTTGCTTCAATTGCATCGAGCCGGTCTATAGCTGATCCACCTGAAAGATCGGGCCGTACTTCGAACCATCGTGTTTCCGTGCTGTCCCCGTCGGGGAAATTCATCCATGTAAAAAACCCATTTCCGGAGGGTCCGATTTTTGCGTTCAACAGATAATCCGGAAAAATTAAATCTGCTGAAGGGACCCAGGCGCCACTATTCAAAATTCCTATCGCACCATTAACACCCATCCCGGCCCATGCACCTACCAGCGATCCCGCGTTGGGCACAAGTTCCACGCATGGACTGACAACACCCACAATGTCTACTGAACTTTCATTCCTGACCAGGTACCCATCGCCGTCGATATATAGAAGGCTGGATGTGTACGGCGCTTCCAGGTTCTCGATGAATTCCATTCCGGGGTCATTAAGAACGTCGAATGAAAAATCCTGCACCCCGACACAAATCTCACCGTTCGAATCGACAGCTATCGCGGATGTCTGTCTTACAAAATTCCCTGTAGGTTCGCGGTAAACCCGGGAAACACCGGGTGAATCGGTATTGTCGATCCCGCCAAGAGAAAATACCGGTGATGATGACGACAGTTTTGCTATCCCCCAGTACTCCCCGCTTTCTGTCGCGGTTACATCGTCCCAGTACAGGCTTCCGTCCAGAGCGGATACCAGCCTGTGTGGAGCGACCATCGTGGGAGTGCCGTGCGGAATATCGGCAACCTTGAATCCCTGATCGAGCCTTGGATCCAGGATGGAAATGGTCCATCCATCATTTTTCTCGGTCAGAACGTGGGCGCGGCCCGAAGGATCCACGGCACATGCTACAGGTGGGCTGCCGATTTCGATTGCATCCGTGATTGTCCCTTCGCAGTCGATGAGTAATAGAATATAGCCAACACCGAGATTCACCCGTAATGCGTCTTCCAGCGAGAAAAGAACTTCTTCATCGTCACGGCTCAGGGATTCTTCACGGAGTCTGTCGTATTCACCCCTGTTTTCGTCATCGCTCAGATCGGTCAGCGCCGCGGCGACCGCGATGGTTCCATCCGATCCACAGGCGATGTCGATCGGTGAGATATAAAAATCGACCACGCCATCCAGGTTTATGGTCCAGCGAATCATGCCGTTCGTATCAACGAGAAACATATCAGGTTGTTGCAGGACCACAAAACCAAGCGGGTGCCCGACCGCGGTATCTATATGCTGGATAGTAGTGCCAAGATTTAATACTTCGAAATCCCCGGATGTTATATTCAAAATAATTCGGCGCGAGATGATCCAGGTGTCTCCGTAAGGCCCGATTGCAATACCGGCAGCGACAGCACCGGGATCCGGAAGGCGTTCAAGAAACTCACCGGAATTTTTATCGAATTTCTCCGCTACGCTCCCCGCCCATGGCGCGGGGATCGACCATAAGTAATCATCGGTCGGGACAACGCGATCGAGGCCCCAGGGGGAGGGGAGGATGTCACCCGGCAGGCTTGCAGCATCGGGCAGGGGAATTGTTGATAGAACTGCACCTGATATTGTTCCCTCAGAATCTGCGAATTTTACCCGTCCGGTGTTATTACGGCCGTCGATAAGGATATACCCGTCGCCATCGACAAAGACCCCCTCAAGGAAGAGGCATTCTGTTGGTGAATCCGCGACGAGAATCTTAACCGAATCGGACGTGGATGCCCGGACCGGCAAGATACATGCGATCAATAAAATTATCGGTAAAATACCTGTGTTAATCTGTTTCATGGCAGTCTTTTGACCCCGTAGACGGTCCAAAGGATCGGTAGGGAAGTATAGCACTTAGGGATTAATCTGTTGTGCCATGAAATCTAATATATTCAAAACCGGGTGCCGGTGACAAGCTAAGTGACGCATAGAATCGGCAACAATCTCAATAACACTCCCCAGCCGGGTGCCGGTGACAAGCTAAGTGACGCATAGAATCGGCAACAATCTCAATAACACTCCCCAGCGTCACGTGCTTGTCGCCGAAATCACAGAACAGGAAAATATTCCCTCTCGATTATTACAGGACCGGTTTTTCCAGTCAACCAGAATCCGGCGCTCGACCATTTCCAGTCTTCCGGCCTCTCAACCAGTCCACGTCGCACGGGATTGTTGTGTATGTAATCCACCTGTTTTCTTATTTCATCGGGAGTAAAGTAATTTCGGTCATATCCACCGCCTTTTTGCCAGAATCGGTATTTTCTTCCCGCCTGCCCGGTTTCAAGATACTTGAGCGATTCAGGTTTATTGGCCTTCAGATAATCGGTTACCTGACGTGACGACGATTGTTTGATTGATTTTAAAATGTCAGAAATTGAATATGTTTCATCTTTCGGGTACAGGAGAAAATGGACGTGTTCCGGCATAAAAACGTACGCCCAGACTTCGAAAGAGTACCTGTTTCTTGCCTTGTTTATCGATTCCGATAGAACTTGATTGATGAAATTACTTTTTAGAAAAGTCCGTCGTTTGTAGCACGAGAAAGTCAATTCGTGAGCATGTCCGGGGATGTTGTATCTTTTTGGCCTTGATTCCATGGAGTTTATATGTGAAATATTATAAGGGATGGGGAGGGTGGATTTCAAACAGGATTGGCGGCGACAAGCACGTGACGCGGGGTAGAGTAACTGGGATTGTCAGTGAAAGAAGGCGTCACTTAGCTTGTCACCGGCACCCGGAGACGATGAGGATCAAATTGGATGGGCGGCGACAAGCACGTGACGCGGGGTAGAGTAACTGGGATTGTTAGTAATAGAAGGCGTCACTTAGCTTGTCACCGGCACCCGGTATTCAGAACTCAAAATCATCCGGACGCAGGTGCGGATCAATATCATTTCTCTCCCAGCATACATATGGGTCCCTTTCCCGGTCAGGGAAAAGCCAGATATCTACACCGTCGTCACCAGGTGGATCAACTTCAATCTCATCACTTATCCGCCCGTAAAACCACTCAGGCGATCCCTCATTATCACCAAAATCGGTACGGAAGATGTTGTTGATATCAACCCCTGATTCATAGAATCGCCTGGCTGCCTGCCAATTAGGATGGTGGTAATTGCTCCGCGCAATACCATAATGACCGGCAGAAAATACAACGTATTTCGGACTGACAGCATCAATAAAATTTCGCGATGAGCTGCCTCCTGAACCATGATGTCCGGCAATAAGGACATCGCAACCGATCAGGCCGCCGCTATTCTTATACATGTATTTCTCTGATGTGATGCAGTCCAGAGCGTCAGGATCGTCAGGTTCTTCGTAACCGTTAGTATCACCCGCAAATAAGATTGAGCGATCATGATAATCAAGCCTGATAACAATGCTGGTTGAATTATACAGATCGCCGCTGCTCGTATATACATCGGAAAATTTAGACATATCATTCCATCCACAAACCAGTGTTATTGTCGAGTCTCCATAAGTAAATTCCTGGCCAAAATAATTTTCCAGATCGCTTGGTTCGTCAGGGTTATCGCGAATATCGCTGAAATCTGCAAGGTTAATATCTTCCAGTGTCCCGGCCGTTTCCATTGCGTTAATTGCTTCGTTTGTATTGGATGACCACCATACCGACCGTACAACCCCAGTCCTGATAACCCGTTTGACGCTGTAATTTCCCAGGATTTCCGGTAAGCGATTCATGTGGTCCTGGTGAGCGTGACTTATCACTAAGAGATCAATTTCAGTCTCATCGCCCATCCAGTCCGCCAATTGTGTCCGAATTTCATGATTACCATCATGTCCCTGATCATCCTCTTCGAACCCGCATGTGCCGGCGTCGTATACCATGTAGTAATCACCGGGCATTTTCACAAGGCAGCAAAGTCCCTGCCCGCAATCGAGAACACGGACGTGGACGCAATCGTCATAATTAACAGAATTATCCCCAAATGAGTTTACTGAGAGTGCGAATAATAAAAGCAGGAAGAGTGTTACCTTTCTCATCTCGGAAGCTCCTTTTCTCATTTGAGAGAATTAAGAAATCCGGCACTTGATCTAATTATATTAAATTTAAGATATTCCTGCAAATTAATTTCATCATTGAATTAACCCTCAGCAGGCTTTATAAATTGACGATCAAATTTACCGGTGATATTATCACACCACTCGATTCGGTACTTCAGTACTGTTTCAAGGAGTCTTAATGTCAGAGAAAAAATTTACCCTCGATACCATCTCATCTCTCGCCAAGCGGCGTGGATTCATTTTCCAGTCATCTGAAATCTATGGCGGACTCGCGTCATGCTGGGATTTCGGTCCGCTGGGTGTCGAGCTTAAAAATAATGTTAAAAATCTCTGGTGGAAACATGTCGTACGTATGCGCGATGATGTGGTCGGGATGGATTCAAGCATTCTCATGCACCCGGATGTCTGGGTGGCGTCCGGGCATGTTGGCGCGTTCCACGACATGCTTGTCGACTGCATGACCTGTAAAAGTCGTGTTCGTGAGGATCACCTTGTAAAAGGCAAGTGCCCGAGATGCGGTGGGTCTGAATTTACCGAACCGCAGAAATTCCAGCTCATGTTCAAGACCCAGGCCGGATCGACCGAGTCGGGAAAAATGGACGTCTGGCTGCGCCCCGAGACATGCCAGGGTATTTTCGTTGATTTCAAAGCGGTTCAGAGTGTCAGCCGTAAAAAAATACCGTTCGGGATCGCACAGATCGGTAAGAGCTTCCG
>DAOVJF010000581.1 GCA_030673355.1 Planctomycetota bacterium
ATTTCCCGTAAATAGCAGGTCTGTCGGTATGGGAAAGAGTAAATTGGTTCTACTTGATCCGGACGGTTACACATCGCTTTTCAATCCAACAGAATTTTCCGAGGATTCCGGCATGCCTCCGATTCTGAGATATTACCCAGGCAAACTTGAGCTCGATGGCGACCTTTCATCAACGCTGAATCCGTATATCGCCTACTCGCAGGACCTTCCAAGGCGGGTGTTTTATGTCGCGTCGGCGGAAACCAGGAATGTCCAGGTTCGTCTTCCTGACGTTCCGGTCGAGTTTGGCTATGCAGTGGATGTAAGCTGGATACCGGTAGAAAATGTTGTCGATCCGCTTGTCGATTTCCCACCAGAGGCCAATTGTGTCGAGGCTTACAGGATCGACCTTCCTGATTACATGGAGGTTAACTCCTGTGAGATGTCAGAAATTACGGTGGAGATTTTCGATCATCAGGGGATTGAAACTATCTCATCGGTAACTATAGAAGCTCCTGAAATTTTTTCGGGCGTGATTCCGTTTGATTTTGTTGAATCGACCGGCATTGAAAGCTGCACATATTCCGGCGCGATCACGAATCAGCTTAATGCTGTTCCCGGAAATTATCCGCTCCTAATCAGGGTGACCGATAAATTCCTGGATGACATTCACGGCCAGGTTGATGCATGGCAGATCGGTGAAGTTACTGTACTTGAACCACAAGGACAAATCATCGGCTGGGCACGGACCTGGGGTGAATCAGGCAATGATCGAGGCCGTGGAGTTGCCACTGACGACTCCGGGAATGTCTACGTTACAGGTTATTTCGAGGGCACAGTCGATTTCGACCCCGAGGGCGGGGATCCGCACATCTCGAATGGTGGTTTTGATGCCTTTCTGAGCAAGTTTGATTCATCTGGTAACTTCGAGTGGGCACGGACCTGGGGTGGATCAGAACGGGAGATTGGCCGGGGGGTTGCCGCTGACGGCTCCGGGAGTGTCTACGTTACAGGCTATTTCTATTACACAGCCGATTTTGACCCAGGTGGAGGCGATCCTCACACCTCGAATGGCGAAAGTGATGTCTTCCTGAGCAAGTTCGATACATCGGGTAACTTCGAATGGGCACGGACCTGGGGTGGATCAGACCGTAATGATGGCTTTGGAGTTGCCGCTGATGGCTCCGGGAATATCTACGTTACAGGCGAATTTAAAGGCGAAGCCGATTTCGACCCTTACGGCGGGGATCCTCACACCTCGAATGGTTATATGGACGTATTCCTGAGCAAGTTCGATTCATCGGGTAATTTCGAGTGGGCGCGAACCTGGGGTGGATCAGGCACTGAATACGGTAATGGGATTGCCGCTGACGACTCTGGGAGTGTATACATTACAGGCCAGTTCGAAAGCTCAGTCGATTTCGATCCCAGCGGTATTGATCATCACACCTCGAATGGTTATTACGATAGCTTCCTTAGTAAATTCAATTCATCGGGTAATTTCGAATGGGCATGGACCTGGGGTGGCTCAAATCCGGATCATGGCTATGGAGTTGCCACTGACGGCTCTGGTTATGTCTATACTACAGGATGTTTCTGCCTCACAGTCGATTTCGCTCCAACCGACCCGCCCTGCAACGAGGATCCGGATGAACACACCTCGAATGGACACCGTGACGCATTCCTGACCAGACATCTCCCGGACGGCTGCTGGTAACTAATCCCAATTCTGTTTTACAGATTTTCTTAAATTTTCC
>DAOVJF010000467.1 GCA_030673355.1 Planctomycetota bacterium
TCATTAAAAAGAGGGTAACCACCGAATTTGAGCTTGTCGGGCATGCAGTCGCCTGGCCGCCTATAAAATGGGATGACCTTGGCCTGGGACTTATCAGGAACATGGGTTTCGTTCACAACCGCCCGGTAAAATTATCATTTAATAAGGGTGAATGGTCCGTAAGCGGTCCTGCCGCAAATTCAACGGTTCTGTGGTTTATTGCTGCCGGCGGCGGTGGACTGGTCTACTTTCTTAAGGATCTCCTGGCCCGGATAGATAACTGGGGTCCGATTCTCCAGGGTTTGATCCCCGCGTTAATTCCGCTCCTGAGTCTTTTCTTCCGCAAGAGAACATTGAAATTCAAACAGTATGAAATTGAAATGCTTGCCTATGACACTGAAAGCCATATCCTGATCTTAAGTACACTTACACAGCCGGGCGGTGTTGTAGCTCTCAGGCTGGAACTACCCCAGGATGAGAAGCGTATGAGGGATGAGGAAAAAAGAATTATGCAGAATCTCCGTAAGCTCCATAACGGCTTCTTTAAGATCGACGGCCTCGCGAAACCGGATCTGGCTGCCCTCAAATCGTGGTCATTATGGACTTTCGTTTGGCTGAGTATTGCCTATCTTTACTACCGCTACTACACATAACCCCACTACCACAATCGCGAGATTTCCACCCCGGTATAAAAATATCTCAGGATTTGATTATACGCCCAGTCGTTCTCGGCAAGGATTCTTGCCCCATGCTGGCTCATCCCGACACCATGACCGGACCCATGCCCGATAAATACGATTGATCCATTGCTGGGATTACCAACACCCGCACCGGGATCATCGATAATTTCACCTTCAATATTGCATCCTGCTGCCAAATCTTCCGGTGTATTTACCGAAAATGAAAATTCACCGCCTATTGAGTTTAAGGTGAGTTCGTAAACACGCAACGGTTCCGCGACCCAGATGTACCCGCCCTGATAAACCGTTAAATCCGATGCGCTTAACACGTGGATTTTTTCAGTTGAACTGGAACCATCTGATGATATCACCGTACACCGCTCTACAGGAGTTGCTACCGGAAATGGGATATAAATCTCAGGATTGATAAGTGAAATTGACTCAATAGGTTCAGACATTGGGATAAGGCTGTCATTATCGTATGCCCTTTCGTCCGGAATTCCAGGAGCATCCTGACCTTCGACCGTAAAATATGTCGATTCAAGATTCGCCGGTCCGAGAGCGCGTCTTAAATCCGATCCCGATACAAGCAGCACACCGTTCGAATGTACAATTTTTATTTCACTCGCCCTCCCTTCGGACGAAAACCTGTGCACAAAAACCCGCTGGATATTTCCGATCGAGAACCCGTAGTTTCGAAGGGATGATGCGAGCGATCCGGTCGATATCCTCCACGTCCACCGGTGAATTGTGGAATCTCTTGACGGAACCGCCCTGAGGTAAGGGAGGTTGCGTCCGAACATCTCCTCGCCGCTGGCTGTCCATCCGCCCGATGCCGCGTGATAATAAGTGATTATTGGAAGCCCGTTGAACGTGCATACAATTCCGGATGTATCGAGGCACGCTTTTGTAGTGCTTTCGGTTTCGCAACCTGCCCCGCGATACACCTGGTCGACAACTGTTGAATAGACATCGAACGGCCTGTCAGGATATTGCGATAGCGCCCTTAGCGTGTAGGTCCTTGCCGCGACAGCCTGGGCGCGTAACGCTTCCGTCGCCCAGGAGCTTGGCACCTCGGACGGCACTACACCCCATAAATATTCTTCGATTGGTAAAACATTGATACAAATCAGCTTACCTTCCCATACCTGGACACGGATAATCCTCCTGTACGTTCTATTGTTGCAGGACAATAGATCGGATGCATTTTCCAGAATTATCGAAAAGCCGTCGGTCGTCGATCCCCCTGCACCGTTCAGCCTGACCTGGCCGCCAGCCAGATCGAATGAAAAAGTATGGCCTGAATCGTATGACTGGATGGTCTCTGTGGTCATCAGGCGATTGATATGGCAGGGACCGTTCGAGGAAACCGATATGCTTGTTGCGTTAGTAACAATCGCGGCCCTGATCCATGGCTGTGCCTGAATGGCTGTATCGGCCAGTGATATCGGTGTATGGGAAAAGAATATTAATACGAAATAGAATGCGGCAACCAGAATTCTTCCAGTGTTTATCATACCTGTATAGAATATATATCGACCCGGCCGTCCTTCATTTTACCTGCCCCTGACCAGGGAGATGAGCCGGATTATGATTGTTAAAAGAATGGATAAAACCACGCATGTTGCGATCGGTATATAAATCCGCGAATTTTCATTTTCGATCCGGATGTCCCCGGGAAGCCTTCCGAGCCACCCAAACGCTTTCGGTCCCCATCCGAAATAGATAACTATACCGATTACTACCATAATAATCCCGAAGATAATTATGTACTTGCCGGCATCCTGCATCAATGGCACCCATCTTTCATTGGTTTTCAATCCTCATCGCAATCGGTATCGGGAATGTATTTATGGCTCTTGAATCCATAGTTTGCCAGTGCTTTGATGACATCTTCGATTAACCAGTCGGGTGTACTGGCACCCGCTGTGACCCCGATTCTCCTCCGTCCAAGGAGCCATCCTTTTTTCAGCTCTTCCGGGGTCTCGATATGATAAGTATCCACTCCCCTGTCGCGGCAGATATCGGTAAGTTTTCGGGTGTTGGACGATCGCCGGCCACCGATTACAATCATAGCGTCGACTTTCCCTGCGATACTCCGCGCGGCGGCCTGGCGTTTCACGGTCGCATCGCAGATCGTGTTTCGCACGACA
>DAOVJF010000339.1 GCA_030673355.1 Planctomycetota bacterium
TTCCTTCTTCTGACTCAGTGAACACTTCAAAACCACGCCTCCTGAGTGATTCGGTAAGGCGCTCCCCGGTTTCATCCAATTCAGTGTCAACGGCGCCTTCGGAACTATGCTCAAGAGCTTTTACACTTGATGGCTGGGCTTTCGGACGGATCAGTCTGAGGAGTTTCCGTGTGGCCTTGTATTTATCCCAGGCACAGAGCGCTGATGATATCCCCAGCAGCAGGACAAGCGCGATGTAATGCCCGGATTTGAAAATGTTGTAAAGTTGGAAAGGAACTACCAGCCCGTGATACAGAACCTCGCCAAAAGTGTTTATACCGTTTTCCGAATTAACATGAAACAGGTTCGTGTACTGCATCCTGAACTCATCCAGATCGCTGGCAAGATGTTCCTGGGGAAGTATCGAACCTATCAGTGTGAAAACCGCGAGTAGAATCAGTACCCATATCGCGAACTTGAGTGTCCGCATGAGCTTGATAACATCCAGGAGCGCAAATCCTATGAGGTCAAATAATCCATATCCGGTCTGGTCCGGTTTGCCCTTCGAATTGTTAGATTTGGTTTCGTTATCCGACATAATGTAATCAAACTTAATATACGTGAAGTGATTGGCTTTCGATTACCCTTGAAATCATGGAAAGGCCGACCCATGTGAATATAACGCAGATGAATCCAATAAGATTGAACATGCTGGCCTTGATCCCTTTCCATCCGTATGCGATCCGCGTATGGAGGTACCCGGCGTAAACGAGCCATGTGACAAGCGACGCTGTCTCTTTCGGATCCCAGCCCCAGTAGCGTCCCCAGGCTTCATTCGCCCAGACAGCCCCGAGAAAAATACACATCCCGAGAAGCGGAAATGAAAACGTAACGAGTTTATAACTAAGCTCGTCGACCTTTTCGTTTCGCTTAAGGAGGTAAATAATACTCGCAGCGGCGGAAATCGCGAATCCTGCATATGAAAGAAAAGCGGTAGCGATGTGTACGTCCAGCCATGGACTCTGAAGGGCCGGGACAAGGTGGATTCCCTCTTTCGATGTATCGGGCCACTGGATGATGTAAATCAGCGTCATCCCCGTGATGATATTCGCTAACGTGCTCGGAAGGCGGCTCTTTGTAGTGAAATCAGCGATAACAGCTACAACCGCCACTGACCATGCGCAAAAAAAGTAGGTTTCATACAACTGTACATACGGTATATGCCCGACATTGATATATCTTATCACCAGCGATACTGTCAGCGTGACCGTCGCGAGAATTGTAATCCCAAGTGTAGTGTTGCCGATCGCTTTATTCCTGCTGAACCAGAAAATAATGCTTGTTATGGCAGCGATAATAAAAATCAGCGCCGCAATCTGTAATACGCTGAATTCAAGAGCTACCATTCCCATATTCCCGTTACCTACTACATTTTCGACTTCTTCACTCATTGTTATTCCTCAAAATATTGACCATCCAACTCATGACATGGCCGACAAGAGAAGTATTTATAAAGCATTGGATAGAGTAAATCAAGACCTGTAACCATATTTAAATATCAGACAGAGGACAATCTGTTATAAGAATCCAAAATTGACATCCGGGTTACCCGGATCCTTGACAGCTCAAACTATCCAAACTTCAAATGAATTATACATGGTCAGGAAGTAAATTGCTAACCCTGGTTAAGTAATTTTTATTTTTTTCTGTAATGCAAAAAAATACCCTCCTTTTTGGGAGGGCTTGATGTATGAGTGGTCTTGTATATTCTTACGCTTTCGCCATCCCTGCTTCGGCTTCCTTCACTTCCGGATCAAATATCGGTAGCATCTGTACGATCGCCAGTTTGTACCCGTCTCCAGAAATCCTGTTATACATTATCGTAGAGCCGGACTCTCAGTTTTTTCTTTTTTCCTGGCCATGAAGGGCATACGTCTATGTGTAATGAAACAGATAGTACCCAAGACAACCCCCATGGCAACTGCAAACCCGGGAATCCTGGAAAGCACAGACCAACCGTAACCACCAGTGTACACCTGTTCGCCAAGATCGGTACGGAATCCGAATTCATCCAGTGAAATATCATTGGTTGAGAGGAAAAGTACGCTTGTACCACCTACCACATTTTCTCCATAGACCTGGTCCTGGTACCTGTCAGGTTCCATGGCAATTCGGTAGTGTGCTTTATCCAGTCGATCCTCCCGGGGACCCCAGGTAATTGCATCGGTCAAACAGGCTTTCGAACAAGCCGGTTCCTGGCCTCCATTGACCCGGTCATAGCAGAGGTTACATTTATGCATAGTGGCTATGATGCTGCCCGCATCATGCTTCGGGATTCCGAACGGACAAGCCATCTGGCACATGCGGCATCCGATACAGACATCCGCATCGTGAGCCACCGGCCCCTCATCGGTCTTTGTCAAGCTATTCACCGGGCAAACTGAAACACAACTCGGGGTTTCACAGTGATGGCACATATGGCGCCGGTAGTACCATTGCTGCGGCAGCGATTCCTCCACATCAGGCAGGTATTTATGCTCGATGCGGGTATAGGTTTCGGCCTGGAGTACCGGTGGATTATCCCTAGTGTTGGTAAAGTATGTGCGACCGTACTCCAGCTCATTCCATTCCTTGCATGCAACCTGGCATGCACGGCACCCGATGCATTTGGTCAGGTCATTCAGCATTGCATAAGTTGACATCCAGCTCTCCTTTTGCATCAGTCACAAAGTCATACAGATATTGATACCATGTTTAAATCTTTTGTATATCACACAGGAATACCTTGTATTCCGGTATCATGGTGTTGCAATCGCCGACATTGGCTGTAATCTGGTTGGCGGAGTAATTTTGATATTCATCCCCGCCCCATCTGAGGCCTGTATAACCCCAGTGCCAGGGCAGAGCGACAATTTCAGTTTTCACTCCACCGATCATCAGTGCCTGCATACGCCTTGTTACATTCGCTCTTGCCGGAACCGATCCACGGCCTGAAACAACCTTGATCCAGTCGCCGGCATTAATTCCCCTCTCCGCTGCCAGCTCGGGACTTATTTCAACATGCATCTCGGGTGCCAGCTCGCATAATGGTTCCAGGTTTCTCGACATGGCGCCCGAGAGCCAGTGCTCAATCTGACGGTGGGTGGTCCCAACTAACGGGAACTGGCTGCTCCCCGCTTCCGCCCTCTGCTCAACCGCATCATCCCAGAGGACAATAACCGGATTATCAATTTGTCGGTTTCCTTGCGGGTGAAGTGGATTTACCTCAAGTGGTGTTTCGAATGGCTCGTAATGCTCGGGGAACGGTCCGCCCTTGGTTTTCCCCTTCGGGACAAACATGTATCCATGCTGGTCGTTAGGCATGATAAACGGGGCCGCGATTGATGTCTCCGGTGGAGCGGTTTTCGAGAAGTCCGGGACATCATTGAATGTCCATTCTCCCTTTGCCTGATCGTAGCTGACCAGCGCTCTAGTGGGATCCCACGGCTGCCCGTGTTCATCCGCTGAACATCGGTTGTACAATACATGGCGGTTCACCGGCCAGGCATAGGTCCAGTTCGGGTAAATAAGCAGGCCGGTCGGGTCATCGTTCTCATGCCTTTCTGCGTAATTTGTTTCAGGGTCGGGGAAGAAACCGGACATAATCCAGTTTCCCGATGCGGTGGTTCCGTCGTCTGTGAGTTTTGTAAAATTCAGGACTTGCTTGTATCGAAGGTCCGCCGGAGCCTGATCCGTGTAATAGCCGTTTATTTCCATGGCGACCTTACGTGCACTTGGCTCGTGCTCGCCTTCCGCCCTGTAATTCCAATTGAGTTTGGTGATTGCTTCCTTAACCGGCCCACCCTCGGTCTCGTAGAGTGTTTTCAGTCGCTGGTAAATTTCATCCACGTACCAGAGATCGGCCTGGGCAACACCCGGAGGATCGACAGCCTTGTATCGCCACTGGATCCAGCGTCCGGAGTTGGTGATGCTTCCCTCTTTTTCGAATGATGCCGCAGCAGGAAAGGAAAAGACCTCGGTCTGGATATCCGCGGGATTGGCGCCCGGTCGTTTCCAGAAGACAGAA
>DAOVJF010000010.1 GCA_030673355.1 Planctomycetota bacterium
GATTGAGGACTTCACCGGTGTCGATATCGATTACGTGATTTCTGTGAATTACCAGGGATTTGTAGAAATAGTCGATGCACTGGGCGGTGTGGACATAACGGTTGAACACGATATGAATTATGACGACCGTCGCGGTGACGTTCACATTCATATTGAGGCCGGAGACCATCATTTCGATGGTGAAACCGCGTTGGATTACGCAAGGTATCGGCACGATTTGCAGGGGGATTTCGGACGGATCGAGCGCCAGCAGAATTTAATCAGGGAATTATTCCAGCAGAAATTGCACCTTGGATACATTACGAGAATCGATAATGTTTCACATGCTGTGTTTGAGAATATCAATGTCGCTGTAAATGAAGAAAGCCCGAGAGAACCCCCCGAGATCGAACTTCAGCACATAGTGAGCCTGATCCAGGGTTATATAAAACAACTCGATGAAGACGATATCGAGTTTTACCAGGTGCCGACACTCGATCTCGTCTGGGAAGGTCTGGCCTGTTTACGGCCGATTTATTCACAAACTCAGGAAATACTTATTGAATTATTCGCCGATGATGAGGAATTAGCCTGGAAAACAGTCGAAGGAACCCCTCTTCCCATGGTACGATTGGAGCCGGAGGAGGAAATAACCGATGGTGGTGACGAACCTGTAGAGGAATAAATGGGTAAAACCGCAGGTAAAAAGAGCCGAAGCGCATACCGGACTAATCTTGAATGGGACAGAATCCCCGGGGAAGTGCGCAAGGGTATAGAGGCTCTTAAAGATAAAAAAGTTGAGGAAATCCGGATATACGATCTCAGGAGTTTTACACCGTTCTGCGATTTTGTAATCATCGGCACCGTGATGTCCGGCGCACAGGCAAGGGTGGCGAAGCATGGAATCTCGGAAGTCCTTTTAAATGAGGGATTGAGATTGCATGGTGTCGAGGGTGAAGATGATTCAAGCTGGATGCTTATAGATTTCTGGGACGTGGTTATACATCTTTTTCGCCCTGAAACCAGGGATTATTACAACCTTGAGGCACTTTGGGCTGATTTTCCATGGTGGCCGGGGGAAGTCGAAGTTTGACCATGGCGTCGAGTTTCGGTAGAATTGCTTGATTAGAATTGTGAGTAAGTTTTGTAACATTAAAAATTGATATTAATCAAATTGTCTTCGGAGGATTTCGATGGCACGTTATCGTATTTGGCTGACAGCTCTGTTTCTTTTATCGCTTCTTATGTTCAGCCCCAAGGACGTACAATCCAGGCAATACTTTGATGCTACGCTCAGGTTCGACCCGATGGCGGGGACCTTGTGGCATTACCAGACTCTTATCTCTCTTTCAGGTATGGAAATTGAAGCCGGAAGCAGGACCAGAATCGGGGGTGTGATCTGGACAATTTATGATGAGGAGGTCACATCGTCGGGTAGCGGTCTCGTTAATATTCATACAAGGTTCAACACGTACGAGTCCCTGGATTTAAGCTTTGACTACGAGTATGAGGATCCAACAGGCGGTCCCTGGGCTCCCCCGGACTATGGTGCCGAACCTGTTGAACTTGGGCCTGATGGTACTCCCAATAATCAAATGATTCCACCCGCATTACCAAGACAGTCTGCTGGTGGTGGTGATGATCCCGGTGGCGGTAGCGGTGACCTGGTAGGTGAGGGTGATTTCAAAGTAACCCCAATCATGGAATCGAACATTAACTATGTCATGAGCGAATCCGGGAGGATGTTGAATATCTCCGGACTCGAGCTCGTGGGTGAAATAATCGACCCTTCAAGGTCAATCACAGTCAGGCAGCTTTTCCAGACCGTTCACTTCGTGGTGCTTCCCGACTACGAGGTCCATCTCAACGAAACCTGGCGAGCCCCAATGAGCTGGACAATTCCCTACGTCGGTGAAACCATGGAAATCCCGTTGACTTTCACACTTGCCGATATTCGGACCACGTACAGGTTCAGGATGGCGGCTATCGATTTCTTTGGAATCCTCCACTTTGATGTTGATATCATGGACGAGGGAATGCTCGAGGACGAAAATGGGATTCTGCAGTCGGTGCGTAAAGAATCAAATATCGAAGGAGATATAGTCATTCAGGGACGAGCATATATCGATCTTGATCGCGGTATCCTTGTTGCCCTGGCTGATGGGTCAGCTGCTAGGGGCGGCAGTACCGGGTTTGTCGATGGAGATTATGGTTACCGTGGTCAATGGATGACTTGGGGCGTCCCTACACCCGGTTTCTATGCCATGCTGAATTTCGAGAGGAGCGATCTCTACACTCCGCTCGGTAATGTTATCGATCAACGGCAGGAACTTGTCCAGCGTATTCAGGAATTGCGCTGGTACACCACAACGGTTGTCGAGTGATTATTTTGAAACGAACTTATTTTGTATTTATAACTTTGCTGATTATGCTATCCCCTATTGCCGGTTGTGGTGGCGGTGGGGGTTCTTCTTTAGCAAGTGTCACTGGAATCCTGACCGATGGTTTCGGTGCCGTGATTACTAGTCCCGGCGCCATTTTGACTCTTGAGGGAAGCGATGTTATAGGCTCTCCGAACGAGAATGGTAAATTCCTCCTGTCCGCTGCACCGGGAAATTATATTCTCACCGGATCGTGGTTCAATGAAGCCGCCGGGATAAAACTCGAAGGGAAACGTAACGTCCAGCTTACCAGTGGCAACAGGCTGGACGTCGGTTTTTTCAGTATTTCCGATCAGGCACTCGACAGCGCATGGACAAATTACAACGCTGGAAATTTTTCGGCCGCAGAAAGCCTTTTCCTTGAGTACCTGGATAAAGTCCGGTCCGGGCAGGCTGATACAGGCAGCTCGAGCGCATACAACGGCCTTGGATGGACGAGGGGCAGGGGACTTAACGACCCGGTTCAATCGGCAGCTGATTTTGAGGAAGCATTAAGCGGCTGGAACGGAAATGTCGATGCCTGGGCAGGCTTGTCTGCAGCCGAACTCAGCCGTATGAGATCCGACGGGATTTTTCATTTCAACCAGTCGGTCCTGGCAATCAACCTAGCGATCGACGGCCCGGGAGTCTATTCATCCGCCCCCACACATGACGTTATTTCTGAAACCGACCTCAGGGCATTTCGATCTTTTGTAAATTATCTCAATGGGAACCTGCCGTTCGCTCGCACCGAAGCCCTGGCTATTCAGAACCTGATTCCGTTCGAGGGGAACCAGGCCAGCGCTACCGCGGTTTCGGTTGTACTACGATTCAGTGAATAAAACCATGAATTTCTCAAGATTGAGCATATTTGCGATCCTTTTATTTCTTGTGGCTATGAGCACCGCTCTGGGTTCGACCGATTTGAATGGTGACGGCTACCAAGCGAGACTCGTCCAGTGGCAGGATGTTCTTTCAAGCCAGGAATATGTCCAGGGCGAAATCATTGTCGAGTTCGATGATGCCAGGACACTGAGTTCCCTCGATGATGAAACCCTTGACGGCCTCGACCTTACCGACATGTTTCAGTACAGGCCGGTCGGGGTTTTTGAAATCCTGTCGGAAGCTTCCGTTGCTGAAATTCTCACACGACTTGAGGGGAGAGCGGGAATACGGAATGTTTATCCAAACCTGATAAGACGGTGCGCCTACGTACCCAACGATCCAAGCTACAACCGCCAGGAATATATGGCTCCGATAGACAGCGAGGGAGCATGGGACGTAACCACGGGTTCGGCGTTTATAAATGTGGCGGTAATCGATACTGGAATCGATGTCGAGCATCCTGAATTAACCGGCAAGGTAATCTGGCAGGAAAATTTCAAGGACCCTGAACTCCAGGGTGCTGGAAATGTGTTTGACGATTCCGGCCATGGCACAGGGACAGCGGGAATTATCGGAGCCTGGGGAAACAATGGAATCGGGATCGCGGGGATGGGATGGGATATCAGGCTTCTTGCGTTCAGGGCATGCGGCGGTGAGGATCTCACGTGCACTATCGCCGATGAGGTCAAGGCAATCGATTCGGCTGTAGCCCACGGCGCACATGTAATCAACCTGTCACTCGGCGGGAAGGGAACCAATACCCTCGAAGCCCAGGCAATTAAGAGTGCCTGGAACGCCGGGGTAATTATCGTCGCGGCCAGTGGTAATGAAGATCCCGGACAATATTACCAGGCTACCGGCGATCCGGCGATCGATTTAAATGAATTGTACTATCCCGCTGGATTCAGCGAGGTTATCGGCGTAGCGGCGCTGTCAAATATCAGCACCAGCGGGCCGATAACCGATCCCGCACTCCTGACCCGCGCGGAATTCTCAAATTACGGTGAGGACATCGTAACTGTCGCAGCGGTCGGTACGAGGGTTTATACAACGACCCCTTTCCGGCTGAAATCCGAGGTTGAGTATGCGATCTATGCCACCCGGAACTATTCAAGGCTCGATGGAACCAGCTTTGCATGCCCGCAGGTTGCCGGCGCGGCCGCTCTGCTCCTGTCAAATAATCCCGGCCTCACACCGCTGGAAATAGTTACCCTTATCCAACAGGGAGCTATGCCGATGGGCGGTCCCGATCTTAACGGCAACGGGGTCGATGATTACATGGGCTATGGAATTCTAAATGTCGCGGCATCAATCGGTAACGAAGGAAGCGCTGGTGGAGTTTTTGAAAGTGCGGAACTTCTCGCGGGAATAGTTCCATCCCCATTATTCGCAAATGATATCTTTGTGCTTGTCAGGTGTAAAATTGGATGCGATGTACCACCCTTGGTAACCTATATAGTGGAATCCACATTCGAGAACGGCATAATCGGGATGGAGCCGCTTCCAGCGCATCCCGGCTCGTTCCTGGGAAAATTCAGTCCCGATGGGTCAGGTACAATTGTTGTGAAAATCCTTGGTGAATCGGGGGGCACTCTATTTCCGCAGTTGGAATGCGAATTTGTACATGTCAAATAAACCCGGCTTGCCCATATCTCATATGCAGATTATAATTTGAAACCATGTGGACCCTTTCGAAAATCCTGTCCACCGCGTTAATATCATTCATCCTGATTCTTCTCACAGGATGCCAGGGTAATGATGCACCTGAAGAACCCGAGAACGCATACCACATCGGAACCTGGGCGGGTAATATCCAGACCAACGCAAGGCTTGTCCTGAGGCAGGAAACCTCTTACTGGAACGCGGCATGGAATATCGAGGCAAACATCCAACTGGATGAGTACGATGATGGCAGCCTTGTGGGAGAGGCGCAGGTGCAGCTTTTTTACTGGAATACAGACAGTGAGCTGATCCTGTCTTATGAAGATATCGCGCAGGGAAAATGGGACCAGTACATTAACTTCGAAATCCAACTGACAGGTGAGATCGATAGTGAAGGTTATAAATTATCGGCGCTTGACCTCCCTCTGACACTGCCGGATCCCAACGATCCATCGCAGCAGATCGAGTTCTGGGATTTCCTGTTCCCGGTTGAACTGGAGGGTGAGTGGCCGCTGGATAATGTAATGGTCATGGAGGGAGACAGCATGAGAGTGCAGGGGGAAGATTACGAGGAAACCCGCCGCCTGAGTTCATTCAGGGAATTTTTTATTCAGTACATCTGGGAGATCAGAAAGCTGTAGGCACTACCCGATTTTCTTACCGACAGTATCTTCAAAACCATTAAATGGATTTTCCTCACCCATTAGTTTAGCTACCGTTTCGATCTTAATAAGGTCGCTCATGACTTTCCTTATGCTGTTGCTGACCTGGCGGAACGTGAGTCTGATGTGGCAGCAATTCCCGAAAGTGAAGAACATCATGTCGCTTTCGGTCGAGAGGAGTGTTTTTATCAACGGCCTTAAAACCCCGGCATGAGCGACAAAAAATACGGTTCGATCATCAAGAAAATCCCAGTCTTTTGTTATTTCCAAAGTTTCAGTTTCCACACGGGCGAAGAATTCTTTGAAACTCTCCCCGCCGGCGAGAGAGAAATCGAGCCATTTATTGATATCCCGCGACCAGCCGTGGGGATATTTTTCATATGCCGCTTCAATCGATGTTCCGGACAGCTCGCCGACATCTATTTCCATGAAACTGTCATTGGTTATAATCCCGGTTTGATAGTCCAGTGAATCCGCGATCAGTTGGGCGGTGTGATGAGCACGCTTCAGGGGGGATGAGAAAATGATTTCGGGGTGAATTCGCTCCCGATCGAAATACCGACCGAGTAGTTTTGCCTGGGCTATGCCGACTTCGGAAAGGCCTGAGTCGGAATGTCCCTGGATCAGTCCCTCAGCATTGGCGAGTGATAAACCGTGTCGAATTAAATAAATGTGCATGATTTGACCGTGCGGGAATCCGATGGATCAGATTTCGATAAAATCCCGGAGGAGACGTAATCCGAAGCCAATGGCTTTCCTGCGAACATCGTCGCGGTTCCCGAAAATATTGTAATCGCTGATTTCGCACCTGCCGGTATCGTCCAGAAGCGCCCAGTATACCTGTCCGACACCGGCGCTTTTGTCATTCGATGTCGGTCCGGCGTTTCCAGTGACAGCCACCGCGATATTCACGTTAAAAATCTCAAGCGTTTTCCTGGCCATCTCAATTGTAATTTCAGGTGTGATCAGGCCCTTGTCGAGAAGGTCGTCGGGAAGACCGAGAAGTCGTTTCTTCAATTCCTTCGTATAAACAATCACCCCGCCTTTGTAAACTAAAGAACTCCCGGCTACCCGTGTTAAAGCGTGGCCGAATGCGCCCGCGGTCATGCTTTCGGCGGTTGCCAGCGTCAATTCTCTACCTCTCAAGCCGTATATGATTGTTTCAGCATTCGCCAGGTCCCGATCCGTCTTAAGGCCGGTCCTGAATGTTGCTTTTCCTTTCTTTTCCTTTTCCATCCGGATTTACTCCCACAAATAACGGTGTTAATGAAGCGAATAGTACCCGACATACAGGCTCAAAGCAATTATTACAAAACTGTGTTTGGAATACTTACAGGAAAAATTAATAATTTTTAGCTATCAAAAAAATGACAAAACCGTAGAACAGCACGGCAGTGCGTCTTCCACCTTGAAACAATCCTTTCGACGCACTGCCTTTCGACGCACTGCCGTGCTGTTCTACGGTTTTATTATTCCTCACTTTAATCATAATCATCGGGAAACCGGTAAATCAATCTGCTATAAATTCAGCTTCAAGATCATACGGCATCGCTCCGGTTATCCTGGTCCGTACAATTTCCCCCTGATCCGTATTTTCCGGTACCCCATTAACAATCACAAACCCGTCGATTTCCGGAGCATCGCGATAGCTTCTTCCAACTCTGCGATCGTCATCGGTAACACCCTCGAGAAGCACATCAATTTCCTTACCGATCCATGTTTCATTAACTTCAAGCGTAATGTCCTGCTGGGATTCCATCAGCCTGTGCATTCTCGATTCTGAAATATGCAGAGGGATCCGGTCGGGAAGTATTGCCGCGGGAGTACCGTCCTCCGCTGAAAATTGAAAAACGGTAAGGCGGTCGACTTTCGCTCGTTCCATCCATTCATGAAGCGCCTCGACATCGCTTTCGGTTTCACCCGGAAATCCTGCGATAAAAGTTGTTCGTATGCATGCGGGTGTTTCGGTGTCTGTAAATCTCTCCCTGATACTCTCGACAAGCCTGAGTGTATCGGTTTCAGGAGCAAGCCGGTGCATTGCCTTCAGGATTCGGGGCTGGACATGTTGAAGGGGGATATCGAAATACGGGAGGATTTTATCGGATGCGGCGATTACATCGAGCAGGCCACCGGATATCTTGCCCGGATACAGGTAATGCAGCCTGATCCACGAGATTCCATCCACCTTATCGAGCTCAGTCAAAAGGTTCCCCAGGTTCGATCCTGAGTCCGAACCGAACGCCGTTGTGTCCTGGCTGATAATTATTAATTCTTTGACGCCTTCGGATGCGAGGATTTCAGCTTCCCTGACGAGATCGTCGATCGGCCTTGAAATCTGCGGACCTTTGATAGACGGGATCGTGCAGAAAGAGCACTCGTGATTACAGCCTTCGGAAATTTTCATGTATCCGGTCCATGGCGGGGTCAGCCTGATCCTTGGGAACCTCGAATGTGGGAGCGTCGCTCGTCCCGGTGAACAAAATTCTGTGTGTAAATCGGATTCGATTTTCTGTCCCTTCCATTTTGATTCAATCAGATCCGGGAGCTTTTCAAGGCTTCCTACGCCCACAACAAGATCGAGCTTTGGAAACCGGCTCTGAAGATTGACGGAATCCCTCTGGGGCAGGCAACCGGTAGCGACCAGCAGGACGCCCGGACGGTTATCCTTGATCTCGCATATTTCCTGTATGGCATCCTCGCTTTCGAGTTTTGCGTCCCGGATAAATCCGCAGGTATTCACAATAAGGCAATCGGCTTCATCGATGTTATCGGTGAAACTCCATCCCAGTTCCTTAAGTTGTCCAAGCAGGAATTCGCTGTCGACAGTATTTTTGGGGCAGCCGAGACTGATCAGCCCGAGGATTTTCGATCCGGTTTTGATTTTCATGCCAGGTGCATAGTTTAATTGGTCAGGCGATAACTTAAAAGAGCCGGTTTCACAGAATATTTATAAAAAATGGGTAAAATTTTGTTAAGCGCCCCTTATGCCCTTTTCGATATCGATATTAAGTGGTATATAAATAATAGGAAGATTTATCTTCTTAACTGAATTTGGCGATTCTCATGTTAGGTCCCGGCGGATTCTGCTCCTCCTGAATCCGCTGGGCAATTTTTTTTAAAAAATTTCCAACTTTTTAAACCCGGGTAGCGTTGACAAGCTGAGTGAGACATCTCCATCCCGCAGGCCTGGAAATTCTCCGTGTCGAACGTGCTTGTCGACGGAGTTCTCATTATGTTAGAGTTTCTAAGTACATTCCGTTCTTTATGAATTTATAATTGGGATAATAATTAAGATTTATTGGATTTTATTCAAGGACGGCAGGAAACAGACAACATGATATACCTTGCATCTCAATCATCAAGGCGTCGGGAACTCCTTAAACTCACCGGGCTTGAATTTGAAATAAAGCCACTCGAAAATTTCGACGAGCAGTCGGCTTTGAACGACTATTCAGGAGATGTTGTCGGTCAGGCGGAATTTCTCTCCAAGGCTAAAGCCAGGGCCGCATTGGCATCGAATCTACCTGGTACTTTTATCACGGCGGACACGATCGTTATCTCTGACGATGGCGTTGTCCTTGGGAAACCGTCTGACAATTCAGAAGCCGCGTTGTTCCTTGACAGGCTTGCCGGGAACTGGCATACAGTCGCTACCGGTGTCGCTGTAAGCAGTCGGGATATCAGTGGAACACCTGGCGATGGAGACAGGATTGTTAGTATTCTCGTCACCACAAGGGTGAAGTTTATCCCGATGAGCGTGAGTGAAATACTTGAGTACATAGCAACGAGTGAACCTTTTGATAAAGCCGGAGGTTACGGCATCCAGGGCCAGGCCTCGAAATATATAGAAAAAATTGATGGCTGTTACTTTAATGTTGTCGGTTTCCCGATCAGCGCGTTCTGGAAGCTTTGGAAAGAATTTAATATGTAAGCATTTCAGATCCCTTCTCCCGTGACAATAACGGTAACTCCCTTAAGTAAACTAAATTAGATTTAAACGATATTAATAAAGGCGCTGCTGACGCGTCGTATTGTGCGCATGTCAGGCGAAACAGGAAATAAGATTAAGACGGAAACCGGGTCGCAACAGGCCGGGAAATATTTCATTCAGGATGTATTTAACCTGATCCTGATATTCCTTCTCGTCGTATTTTTCTTCCTCGACATTTTATTAAACGGGCAGATATTTTTCGCGGGCGACGTGATGAATGTCTATTCGCCCTGGCAGTGGTACAACCATGAAGCCCTGATGGCGGGACGATTCCCGCTCTGGTCGGACGATTTCTTCATGGGGTTCCCGCTTTTCGCCGAATCGCAGGGCGCGCTTTTTTATCCGCCAACAAGGCTGGTTTACTTATTTATTCCAACTGTAAAAGCCTTTTCATACGATGTCGTCCTGCATTTTCTCCTCGCGGGCTGGTTCCAGTATTTCCTTGCCCGAACGCTTAAACTCCCACCCTGGGCAAGCCTTTTTGCGAGTCTCGCGTTCGCGTTTTCAGGGTTGTTCCTCAGCCTCCCCATCAACTTCACGATATTCCGGTCAATTGTCTGGATCCCGTTGATCTTTATGTTCATGACCATGGGCGCGAAACGGGCCAGCCTTGTATTTCCGCTGCTTGCCTCGATCGCACTGGTTTTCCAGATGATGGGTGGAAGTCTCCAGGTGACCGGAATAACGGTTCTTGCCTTGGTACCGTATGTGATTTTCCTGGTATTGTCCCCTGGTAAAGGTAAGCAGACATCATTTGTGCCGGTCCTGCAATTCATATTAATGTTAATGCTCGGCGTATTTCTGTATGCATTCCAGCTACTACCGACGCTTGAACTAATGCTGCACGCATGGCGGGGCACACAGGGCGGCTACGAGGTTGCATCGGCATTCAGTTTCCCACCGGAGCATTTTATAGACGTGGTTACACCCACATTCTATGGGGTGTACGCCGACGGTTCGCTTCTTCCTGTCAGGATCACCGCGAATTTTTTCCCGTACATTGGAATTGCACCATTGCTGCTTATTCTACCAGCACTTGGTTCGAAGAAACGCGGGGTTTTTATTCTCTTTTTCCTGCTTGTGATTTTCCTGATTCTCGCGATCGGAAAATACGGACCGCTGTATGAATTCATCTATACATACGTGCCGTTTTTCGATAAATTCCGTGCCCCGGACAGGTTCTGGATTATCGCGATTTTCGCAGGCACTTTGTTGTCGGGATTTGGCCTCGACGCGATCGTAACCGGAATCCAGACCGAAAAACCTGTAATCCAGCCGGCTATTATGGGACTTATCGGCTCTCTCCTCTTTCTGGTCGCGTTATTTTCAGTGGGCGTTTTATTTGTACCCGCTATCCGGGAAATCTGGTATTCGATATTCGCCTGGACCCTCGGTGAATTCATCGGCGGTGGAAAGGGCGGGGTTTCAACCGATACATTCAACCGCTGGCAGGTCCATCTTGCCTTCGCGCTTTTCCATGCACTTATAGCGGCGGCGATATTCCATTATGCGATCGGTTTGTTCGGGAAAAAAGGACGCGCTGGAGGTTTGATCACACTCCTTGTCCTGCTCACGATTGCCGACCTGTACTTCATGTCCCTTAACGTACCCGGGATGCGGACGACAAATAAAAATTTCTTCACCGAACCGCCGCGTTCGGCAGAGGTCCTTATGAGGGACGGTGAGCGTCCCAGATTCTATTCCACATTAAGGCTGAATTATGCAAGGGACGTTTTCGGGTACCAGGGAAGTGATGACCAGGTCTGGTACAACGGCGGCGGATCGAACAATATCGACGATTATCTCGCTTTCAGGGAGGCATTGTCGCCGAATATTTCCATGCACTGGGGATTGAAATCATCGAATGGATTCGCAAGCCTTTTCCTTGAAAGCTATTTCAACCTGGAGGCCGCGGCCAGCCGGCAGCTTCTTGGTTTTGTCCCAAATCAGCAAATCGAATCGGAACATCTTAAATACTGGGATGACCGGTCCATGTTGATCGACCTCATGGCAAGCCGTTACGTGCTGACTCCCGTTGAATTTACCGAATCCGATCGCTTTACACTTATTGACGGCGGTCCGATAAAGATTTACAGAAATAATTATGTTTTTCCGAGAGCCTGGGTTGCGCGTCCGGAAAGAATCCTGCCGGAAACGGACGATTGGGAAGATGAACTGTTCAAAGGAGAACTGGACCCGAGGATCGATCTGATCATGCATCCGCTTCCGATTGAAAGAAGGACTTTCCCGGAAGGGAGCTCGGGAACCGCCACTGCAACCATTATGCCGGTCGGGGGGTTAAGCGGTTCAAGGGTCAGGGGTGGAGGAATTATCGATGAGCAGGTTTTTGTCGATGTATACACCCCCGATCCGGCGTACCTGGTTCTTGCCGATACCTGGTACCCTGGATGGCGTGCGGAGATCGATGGGGTTCCGGTCAAAACGATTTACAGGGTGTTCAATTATTACCGCGCGATTGAAATTCCCGAAGGCAGCCACCGGGTCAGATTTTACTACCGTCCCCCGAGTTTCAGCATCGGAACCACGATCTCGGTCGGGACAGTTTGTGTGATGTTCCTCCTGTTGTTTGTACAGTTAATTTTCTTCACAAAACCCAAATCATCGAGATTTCGAGAATTTCAGTCGTAGTGTTAGCTGGTTCGGTGGCGCCTCTACAATCGCTCCGCGATTTTAGAGGTGAATCATCTTATGGTGACTCTCCTCACCTGATCCATATGTCACATCCGGGTGGCCGGTACAAGCGCAGCTTGTGCCGGACCATTCATACACAAGCGATTAGGGCGTTGTCCGATTATTTTTGAATTCCCTGCAACCAATGACAGTTTGTATGATCTATAATATAGGAAAGGCCAGGGAGCTATCTATGTCCGCACAATTATCATATGCACCGGTTATCGAATTCCAGGATGGCGACATCACCATGGTTGAAGCTGCCCATGAATTTGGCAGAAACCTCCGGAACAAAGAACTGCCCGCGTGTATCGTTCGACGTTCTCACGGTATCAGCCTCGGTATGGCGATAAAATTGTCCGAGGCTTTCACCGAAAGGGGAATCCTGCCGGTTATCGAAATCGAGATCGGCGATGATGTCCTCGATCTCCGAAACCTGTTCGAGACCTCTGTGCTCGGAACCGTTAAGCTTCAATGGGAAAATGGGCAGGCCGCGTTCGATCATAGGGGCATATATGAATTAGTCGACAACGCCGGACGTCACCGTCTTCCCCTGGATTTACTGGTTACTTTCAACGATGAACTCCCCGATCCGAAAGAATACCGTTCGATTGTCAGGAAAATTGGGGAATTAGCCGATAAATACGGGCACGTTCAAATTGTCAAATTAATGGGAATGCCTGAGAATGGTTCCGGACCGGATATACCCCTTAAAGCAGGGGAACATTTGAAAATGCTTCTCGATGTCTGTCCGCGATGCAAGGCGGCGACATCGCCGGAATTGTGGATCAAACACCGGGAAATAAGGGATATCGCTGGCGACCTGGGCCTTGTCAGCATTGACCGTGAGAAATCCTCAATTGAGGAATTCGTGTCGGTTGAACTTAAAAAAGCCAGCGATTTTGCTGAGTCTATAGGTTTAGCCGTGTTTCCAAGGCTTCCGCTTGTACCGAGATTTTATTTCAAGGGCTGGCATTCGTTTGACGTTGGGAAGGTTCTCGATTCGTGGGTGGATAGAAAAATATTCAATAGATACCGGAACCGGCCCGGCTGGCTGGAGGATTAAATTCTATCCTTCTTTGTTTGACCATCGAGCGTAATTAAAAGTACAATGCATATTGTCCGTGAGTAATACCCTCATGGTCCGGTCCAGGTATGCAAGTCGACCTTCACAGCCATTCAACCGCATCCGATGGTTCGCACTCCCCGCACGAACTCGCCCTGACGTTCAATCTGAATGGTATTAAAATCGCCGCCCTGACCGATCACGATACCATGGGTGGCGGTGAGGAGTTCCTTCAAACCGCTTCTGAAATTGGCCTTACCGCAACAGTCGGTATCGAATTCTCCACGGTGTACCGCGGCATGGAAGTTCATCTCCTCGGGTACGGCCTTCCGCCCGGTGATCCCCGCGTTATCGAATTCATGGGCAATCATCACTCGTACCTGAAAGAACGTATGAAGGAAACCCTGAGTAAGCTCAAGGAGTGCGGGTTTGATATTTCGATCGAGAAAGTGTACGAGATCAGCAAAGGGAATCCACCGATGCCTTCCCATATTATGCGGGAACTGTTCAACCAGGGATATATAAATAACCTGAAAGACATACTCGGATTTTTTTATGAATACCTTGCCTTCGGCGCCAAAGCATGGGTCGATCACGAAACCAGTATCGACGATCCTTTAAAAATGATGCTGGACGTCGGTGCGATCCCGATCGTCGCACATCCATATAAGTTTCCCGACAACTCGTGGCTCGAAGAGCTCCTGGACCTGGGCGCGAAGGGATTCGAGCTCTATTACCCCGATCACACCGGTCAGATTTTCGATGACCTATGGGAGATCGCAAGGCAGAGAGACTGTATCGTGACCGGCGGCTCCGATTACCACGGCGCTTTTTCCGAGCGGAAACTCCTTGAAGTGAAAATACCGCTTGAAGTCGGAGTAAAATTGTTCGAAGCTATAGGCCAGGTTGTACCGGTTGATATAATAAGGGCATCCGGGGGTGTGGAATGAGGGTTGTATTTGTCGGTACCGATGAGCTTGGAGAGATCGCTCTCAGAAGTGTCGCGGAAAGTAAGCATGATATTGTTCTGGTCGTGACTCAACCGGACCGTCCGAAAGGAAGGGGGCGTAAGCTTACGCCCGGTGCCGTGAGGCTGGCGGCAGGGGAATTCGGATTTCCGTTTATCCAGCCCCAAACTATCAGGGAGGACGATTCAAAGCGGGCGATAATTGAAGCTGATCCGGACATAATTGTCGTCGTGAGCTATGGAGAATATATCCCATCGTCAATTTACCTGGCGCCAGAGTTTAAATCGATCAATTTGCACCCGTCGCTTCTACCAAGATGGCGCGGCGCGGCACCTGTTCGTTATACACTTCTGGCGGGTGATGAGACTACAGGCGTGACAGTGCAGTACCTTCATAAAAAACTCGATGCCGGCGACATTCTTAAACAGATGGAACTACCGGTCGATCCGGACGACGATCACGGCAGCCTTTGCAAGAGGCTTAATCCACCTGGCGCCGCGATGCTTGTTGAAGTCCTCGATGATTTTGAAAAATTCGGGAATGATATAAAAGCTAAGCGGCAAAATGAGGATAATGTAACGAAAGCCCCGAAAATCGGCAAAGGCGATCTCTGGATTGACTGGTCCGGAAAAACCGTGGATGTCAGGAATAAAACCAGGGCATTTTCACCCAAACCCGGTGCCAGATCAATGTTTCGCGACAATTCATATAAAATTCTCACTATTGATAAAATTTTTCACGAGACAAGTGGTAAAGTTGAACCGGGAGATGTTATCAATTTGTCTGATAAAGGTCCTGTTGTCGCATGCGGGAGCAAAGCTGTGTGTATTACAAAAATTCAACCTCCGGGGAAAAAACCGATAAATGCAAGGGATTTTCTCAACGGGTACCGTGTTAAAGTCGGTGAAAAATTTACAAGTTTTGATGAATAGGGATCCTTATTGACCGGGAAAGAAAAAAATAAACTGCCATCGGGTTCAGTCGGGAGCCGAAGTCA
>DAOVJF010000517.1 GCA_030673355.1 Planctomycetota bacterium
ATGAGAACTTGTAAGGAAGGGATAAGAAAGGCCATAATCGATATCAAGAAGGGTGCCCTGGGCGCCTTCGAAAAGAAGGCGTTTTTTATTTTCAAGTCCGGAGATCACAATTTCCATGGCATCCCCGATGAAAGGCGCGAGTTTCTGGCCGAATTCGAGATATTCGTCTACAATCGCGACAGGATCGACCGGATCACGGCCATAGAGGTTAGTAATAACAGCGTTTTTTTCCTCGCAGGCGAACCGGACCCGTTCAAGAAAGAGTTCGGGATTATGAAGGTCGCTGATTTTCAGCCCGGTGCGAGCCATTTTATCGGCGAAGGTCGGCCCGATACCCCTCCTGGTTGTATCAATTTTCCCGCGACTGTCTTTTGCGCTGCGGCGTATCTCCTCGAGTTCGTCGAGGAGAATATGGTAGGGCATAATCAGGCTGGCGAGATGGCTGATCACAAGGTTCCGGCAGTCGATACCCCTAGCCTTTAACCCCTCGATCTCATCGAACAACCGGACAGGATTGATCGCCATGCCGCTGCCGATTACGCTAGTTTTTTCCTGGTGTAAAACCCCGCACGGGAGATGATAGAGTTTAAAGATTTCCTCATCGATTACGACCGTGTGGCCTGCGTTATTGCCACCCTGGCTGCGTATCACGATATCAGCGTCGCGGGCAAGAAAATCGACAACCTTCCCCTTTCCCTCATCACCCCACTGGGTTCCAACAACAACATTTGCGGGCATGGATCGAACTCCTTCCCTAAATAATCAACGACTGGTCACACAGATGAAGCAGTGTACTTTTCGATTCGCCCCCCGTCAAGCATCGATCGCCCTAACAAAGATGAATTTGAAAATAAGGCTGGAATTCGGCGAAAAAACGAGCACTTAATCAGATTTAATCCTGCTTTAAATGAAATCGATTTCAAGGCTAGATTTCCTGGAATTTTGTGTTATACTCCGCTCGTCATTGTATCGAAATTTCTCTTCGAAAAGAGCCTTTAGTGTCAGGAATTGTAACAGCCATAATTTTTATAATAATAATAATTGCACTGATTATCTGGTTCGTCGGGATCTATAACCGGTTGGTCGGACTACGTAACCGTATCGATACACAATGGGCACAGATCGATGTGGAACTGAAACGCCGTTACGACCTGGTGCCGAATCTGGTAGAGACGGTAAAAGGCTATGCGGCACATGAGAGAGAAACCCTTCAAAATGTAATCAAGGCACGTCAGGGCGCAATAGACGCGAAAAGCGTGGAGGAACAGGGTGCGGCGGAAAACATGCTGACAAGCGCCCTGAGAAGCATTTTCGCACTGGCGGAAGCATACCCGGATTTAAAAGCCAACACGAATTTCCTTCAGTTGCAAGGGGAACTGTCCGAATTGGAAAATGTAATAGCGGCAGCGCGCGCATCATTTAATGAATCCGTCCTGCCGTACAACAATGTAGTACAGATGTTCCCGTCAAACATTGTTGCGGGAATGTCCGGGTTCGGGCTCAGGGAATTTTTCGAAGTTACCGATCCGAAGGTCAGAGAAGTACCGAAAGTAGAGTTTTGAAGCAACCAATTTCATTGTTATAATATGCTCAGTCGTGAAGAAAATGAGGGACATGCAGAACACATGATAAAAAAGTACAATTTCCAGACAGGATGTGAATAGGATGGAGAGGGACCAATACGATTCTTTTCTGGAGCGATGTGCTAAAGATGTTAATCTGAACAGGGAATTTGGCAAGGACGGCACGAAAGAGATTTCGGAAGAAACCTGCCAGAGCTGCTACCGCAAGGTACCATCCGGCAGCCGCCATTGCCCGTCATGCGGCGCGTTCCGTTCGATACCCGAGGGTATTTTAGAAAATTTTAATCCGGTAACAGTCTTCAGAAAGAACCTGGCGATTACTTTACTTGGCCTTGATAACAAAATCGAGATCGAAGGGCGCATGTATACCCGTGTCCACCTGAAGATCAGGAATCTCACACCGATGAGGGTCCATATTTCACTCACGTATGTAGACAGTGTTCTTTTGGATGTCACGGGACGCCAGCACTCGCCAGTCGATTCAGATGAATTCATCGACGATCCAAGGGAACCGATATTTCCGACCTGGTTCCATATCTACCCCGACGCGTTTAAGGACGGCGTCCTGTTGTTCAAGGAATCATCCCTTCCGCTGCAAAAGGCAATCATTTGCGCCATGCACCAGGAAAACGAGGACGAGTTGTTCGTTTTCGACGTAAACCTTCCTTAACGAACTCAGAAAAAGTTAATATTATCTAAATGTAAAATTTCACCGCTGTTCAGGATAATCTGATTTTGGACAAGGTTAGGCCAGTGGCTAAATTGCATTTTTCGGGGGGAGGTCGAGAACC
>DAOVJF010000065.1 GCA_030673355.1 Planctomycetota bacterium
CGATGTCGTCAACGTGGTCTTGCCGTGATCGATATGTCCGATCGTCCCGATGTTTACATGCGGCTTCGTTCTCTCAAATTTTTTCTTAGCCATTTCTATCTTCCTCCGGGCCTCATGACCCGCGACGATGATGGATTAATGTAAATTTCGCTATGTTTGCCGATATACCGGCGTTTAAAACTACCCTGAACTTCCGAAAAAGTCCGGGGTTTTATGTTTATCAACAGTAAGCCCATGAGCGGACTCGAACCGCTGACCTCCTCCTTACCAAGGAGGTGCTCTAACCTCCTGAGCTACATGGGCATGTCAGCGTACAATCTGAAACCTGGAGCGGGAGACGGGAATCGAACCCGCAACAACCAGCTTGGAAGGCTGATACTCTACCAATTGAGTTACTCCCGCACGGCTGGTGGGGAGAGGTGGATTCGAACCACCGTAGGCGTCCGCCGTCAGATTTACAGTCTGATCCCTTTAACCACTCGGGCATCTCCCCACGCGGGAAAGCCGACGACCCGATTCGAACGGGTGACCGGCTGATTACAAATCAGCTGCTCTACCAACTGAGCTACGCCGGCAAGCGAATCCGACAGCCTTGTCTGTTCTCAGCTCATGCGCTCTAAAATTTGCAATGTTCAATTCCCCCCCATTAAAACTGAAAGCATACAAAAATATTGGGACATACCAATATCCCGATATCGCTCAAAGCGACAATCGATGAGTCTAACATATTGGACTTATTCTGTCAACAGCCTTTTACAATCCTGCCCGGCTCGATTTCTGAATTTCATTGAACCAGGAATTTCATTACCCGCCAGCGAAACCCCATGAGGCCCAAACCTGAGTCGGCGAACCTGAAGCAATTTTTTTTGTATTTTAGAACGGTCTCTTTTATAGGATAAGGTGCTTTCTTTGACTGCTATCTTGCTTCCATTCTCGTTCTATTGCATTAAGATTATCACGCACTATAGTTAGAGCTTCTTGTATATTTTTCTGTTTTTTTACAATGACAGCAACAAAATGGACCTTAACTCTCTTTATATTGGGCCCAAAAATTCTGGACACAAGGACCTGGACACCTTTCTTTTTCAGGAGAGAAGTAACGCTTTTAGCTTTCTCCGGGGCCGCATGGCTTTCTACTTCTATGGATGTGTTATCAATTCGCTCTAAATATTTTATATCGTCATTACTGATGGCATAAAGAAGGTAAATTCCTGCATCCCCAAAATGGGTTTCGCTAAAATAATTTCCGTCATCTGAAGCAAATGCACATATAAATTGTGTATCAAAATTCCCCATTAATTTTCTTCTCCTTTATACGAGGTAGTCTAATGATACTATTTTGCCTTTTCGATTAGCTTGATCGAACTCCAAGGCTGGCTCGGAATTCTTCAGGATGGAAACAGACACCAAATATAATAAAACACTGTCTATCATCCCTGATTATACACAATAAATAATTTTCATGACCCTTCTAATATCAAAACACAGATCAACCGGGGTTATTTTCATTATATTCTCTAATTTCTTATATTCTTGACTCTTTTCGTTCTTTTCGGGTAGATTTAACATTATTAGTTACTGAGATGAAATGAACACCGTCCTTCCAAATCCCCCGCCACTCGTCCAACCATGGCAGCAGTTGCTGTGGGCGTGCTTGACTCTTGCGATTTTTCTCGGGTGGCTCAGGTTCTTCGCGGTAAAATTCAGGCACGATTTAAATCTCCCCGAAAGCATCCTCGCGGCATTTGTGGCGACCGTCTCCCAGATTCTCGCGACAATTTATATCCTTGGTTTTGTCGGGATGATTCGATGGTGGCCACTGTTCATCCTGAATTTCATCATCTGGATAATCATCACCGTGATATCTTATCGGGGCGGACCTGTCTACAATATTTTCAGGTCGGCCTGGAACATACTCTACTCGTCCGTTCCATTAATGATTATAGCGTTTTTAGCACTACTCTCAGTTCTCTGGCATATTTATTTCGGGCAACTGATGCCGCCGATGTCATCGGACGCATGGGCGTATCACATTCCATGGGCCGCGTTTGTAAACCAGGAAGGGAACCTCGGGCCGTTCAATCTTCCATCGTCGGTTATCAACTACTACCCAATGAACACCGAAATGCTGTTCTCATGGTCACTCGTTGGCTCCGGGACAGAGCGGTGGGCAAAGATCACCCAGATTCCATTCGCGATTGCCGGTGTTTTAGCCTGCTATATGCTCGCGCGCAATATCGGCGCGAAAAGGTATGAAGCGGCGATCGCGGGACTGATGATTTTGAGTGTCCCGACGGTTCTCCATATGATGAGCCGCGCGCTTGTGGATGTCGCTGTCATGGGAATGGGATATATCGCGTTCGCCTTCCTTACCAGAAAGAAAATCTCCCCTGTGGCGATTGTGATAGCCGGACTCGCGGCGGGATTTGTGGTTGGAGGAAAAGGTTCGGGCATTTATGTCTTTGTCCCGATGGTGCTTCTTCTTCTCTACAGGCTGTTTATTTATAAAAATACCGGTGAAGAAAAATTGGGTAACCGTGGTAGGTCTAAAAAGATTATTGCGTCGATCCTGATTTTCTTTGGACTCGCCTTTATATTCGGTAGCTATTTTTATATCCGGAACTGGGTTCTTACAGGTAATCCTACAGGTGATTTCACAGTCGAAATTGCCGGTGTTACGATTTTTCAGGGGGAGCACACTGTTATGGAGAGTATTTTCTTCAGGGACAATGTCGGGCCGGAAATTTACGACCGCCTTCAGGAAATCGGGACTGAATGGCCGATTGTACTTGACGGGTTTTACGATCCGGCACCGTTCATTCACACCGATAAAATCGGCGGATGGGGAGCCGCCTGGACAATTTTACTGCTTCCAGCGATACCGATAGCCCTGCTATTGTCAATTATCAAACGGAGATGGAATGTCCTGATTATTCTTACGATGCTGCTACTGCCGTATTTTCTGTTCCATTACAACCACATTTCAATCCGGTTCCACCTCCATGTCCTTGCCGCGGGAACAACAGCGTTCGCCCTCATTCTTACAGAACTGCACGGAACACGATTCCAGCGTCCGATTCTAGTGATTGCGGCTTTATCGATGCTGTTCGGACTGTATATCGCCAGCGCGCCGAAACCAAGCCAGACTGTCGCGGAGGACCTGGCGGTCGCCCGGTCAGCACCATACCAGGAGAGCTACCGGTACACGTTTTTCAGGAACCTTGTCAATCCGGAATTTCAGTTTGCGATGGAATCTGTCCAGGAACCCGGATCGACTATCGCCCTGAGCGACATTGTCAGCTACGGGATGAATCTCGGCGCATGGAATCCAACCTTTACCAACCGGATTGTGTGGGTAGAGTGGGATGGGGATGGCCAGGAGTGGGAAGCGGAACTTCATAAAAAGGGCGCGGGTGCCGTTTATGTCGGACCTGAGAGCGAGCAGGGACTTTGGGCGTACGAACATCCTGAAATTTTCGAACTGGTTTATTATGACGAAGGCGACGGGGGAATTTTCAGAATTAAAAATCGGAGTGAATAAATAATGGCAGATAAAAATAAAACTGAAATGTCAGTGGACACCGGATCGACAGGCGACGGTACCAGGGTTGTAAAAACTCCGATTTCGATGGCGCTGATTATTATTTACATGGTGCTCGTGCTGCTTTCAGGTTACTGGTACTGGTCGCGTCCGGTGCGCGCGGACCAGTTCAATAATGCCTACCGATGGTGGACCGGGGTCGCGGATGTGTACGAATTTCCCGTTCCCGAAGATGAAAGGTGGCAGTAAATCCTGATATTCTCTAATGGAATCCGCCGCGGGAAATATCCCTCAATCAGTTAATCAGGTCCAGCAAACAGCCTGGCTGGTTCTCACGATCGCCATTTTCTTTACCTGGTGGATGTGCTTCCATGCCCGGTTCCGGCAAACACTCAACCTTCCGGAGCGAATCCTCGCAGCTTTCACATTAACGGTAACTCAAATAGTTACAACAACGCTTATCGTCGGGATGGCGCATCGCCTGTCATGGTGGCCGTTGTTCTTAATCAACGCGATAATCACATCAATCATTCTCGTTCTTTCATTGAGGACAAAAAATTCGTCACCGTTACCGGGAGATATTCCTCTCCTGTTTAAATCTCTCTGGAATATCATCCGGGCATCCAACGCGTTCGCCGTCCTGTTTCTTCTTGTCCTGTTCGTCTTAGGCTGGTACACATATCTTGGCCAGCTTCTGCCGCCAATGACCTGGGACTCATGGGCCTATCACCTTCCATGGGCCGCGTTCGCGAACCAGGAAGGGCATATCGGGCCGTTTGATGTTCCAAAGATCGCCATCAATCATTTTCCCATGAATACCGATATCCTTTTCCTCTGGTCGGTGCTTGGATGCGGCACGGAAAGATGGGCCAATATCGCCGGGGTTCCATTCGCGATCGCCGGGATGCTGGCGTCGTATCTTCTCGCGCGACGATTCGATGCGAGCAGGGTCGATGCGGCTATAGTGGGCACATTCATAATTTTCGTTCCGACAGTCCACGATCAGATGTGGACCGCGATGGTTGATGTCGCCATTATGGGCATGGTACTTACAGCGTTCGCGTTTCTGTCAAGAAAAAACCTGGATCTGATATCGGTACTGATCGCGGGACTGGCGTCGGGGTTTATAGCCGGCTCGAAAGGGTCGGGTATATACCTCTTCATATCGCTCCTTCTGTACCTGGCTTTTCGACTTACAGTGCCGGGAGAAACGGGTTGGGAAAATGAGAGATCCAGAAGACTAAAACAAATCATTTCATCCGTCGCGATTTTCTGCGGCCTGACTTTAATACTCGGTTCATACTTCTATCTCAGAAACTGGGTTACGACCGGAAATCCGACAGGTTCGTTCGATGTGGAAATTTTCGGGCTGACTTTGTTTTCCGGCGAGAAGGTCTGGCAGGACGTTATTTTCAATCCAGTCAATGCGGGGCCTGTGCTCTATGAAGCGGTCCATTCGGGATCGGAGTGGCCGATTGTCTTCGATGGATTTTTCGATCCGCAGACTTACATGGCCGGCGGGAATATCGGCGGATGGGGCTCGACATGGACAGTACTCCTGCTTCCCGCAATACCGATTGTCCTTGTTCACAGCGTGATAAAACGTAACTGGAAATTCCTCGCGTTTATTATCCTTGCGATTCTTCCCTACTTTCTTTTCCGGTATAACCACACTTTCGTTCGTTACCACCTTCAGATCCTCGCCATTGGAACAGTAGCATTCGGGTATTTATTAACAAACCTGGACGCGCCTCGGATTCGACGTTTGCTGCTTGGAATCGCGCTGGTTTTGACAGTTCTTACTGTTTTCCTTGCCGGGGCGAAAAAACAGGGGATTCTTATGCCGCGCGATATTGCCAGGGCGAGGGAAGTTCCATACAGCGAAAATTACCGTGGGGTATTATCGAGTGATTTCATCGAGCCTGTATTTTTCATTACACTTGCCCAGGTCCAGGAATCGGGAACCACTCTCGCACTGTCCGACAGCCTTCCGAAATTTATGAACCTGGCGGCATGGAACCCTGATTACACTAACAGGGTGGTCTGGGTCGAATGGGTCGGCAACGGCGAAGAGTGGGTAAGGGAGCTACATGAAAAAGGGGCTGATGCTGTATATATTCCACCCGGCTCTGAAGCCCTTCAATGGCTGATGACTAATCCGTCCGGTTTCGAACTTCTTTCACATGACCGGAATCACGGCGCGATTCTTGAAATCCCGGATTAAATTACCGGGTATAATCGGACTGCCAGGGAACCAGGCGTAAATATTAACTGATTTGCGCGGATATCCTGAAAATTCCCTTATTTCTTATACATGATACAGGTTAACACTTAAATACGATCAAAAAAGCTTTCCCTGAAGCCCTTTTGAGTGTTACAATAAAGTATGCGTACCACAGGTAGGGAGGTTCTTAAGATGGTTGATGTTACCAGCTTTTTCAGGCCGCACCTGAAAAAGGTCAGACCGTATGTGCCCGGAAAACCGATAGCCGAGGTACAGCGCGAACTAGGCTATGTCGGCGAGATTCTGAAATTAGCCTCAAATGAAAATGTCCTCGGACCATCCCCACTTGCGCTCGAAGCGATTAAAAAAGAACTCCCGAATATCTGGCTCTATCCCGCTGATTCGGTATATTACCTGAAAAAGGAACTTGCAGAACTGCATGGCGTTCCGGTGGAATCCATTGTTGTTGGAAACGGTGCGGTCGAAGTTATTTATCTCCTCGCGCAGGCAACGCTGAATCCTGGCGATGAAATTATCATGGGGCAGCCCGCATTCATGATCTACGAGATCATGGCGCAGATGCATGATGCTACCAGGATCGCGATCGGCCATCCGGATTACCGAAACGACCTCAAGGCTTTCGCGGAGCATGTGTCGGACAGGACAAAAATCGCCTGGATCGACAACCCGAACAATCCCACGGGATCGTACTGTTCGAAAACCGAAGTCCTGGAGTTCATTGAACAGGTAGATGATAGATGCCTTGTCGTTATCGATGAAGCGTACCAGCACTTTGTGGATCATCCCGACCCCTGCGACGGGATCGAGCTTTTTAAAAACGGGCACGAAAATATAATCACGCTACGGACGTTCTCAAAAGTAATTGGACTTGCCGGGATACGGTGCGGTTATGGAATCATGCATCCCGAACTTGCATTAATGCTCGACACGCTAAGGATCAATTTCTCTGTTAATTCACTCGCCCAGGTTGCCGTTCTTGCCGCGATTAAGGATAAGGAGCACATGGTGAAAAGCCGGCAGCTTGTTCTCGACGGACGGGAATATTTGTACGGACAGTTCGATCAGCTCGGCTTGAGTTACAACGAAACCCAGGGAAATTACATCTGGGTTGATTTCGGTTACGATGCGAAGGGAATCAGCGAATTTCTCCTTCATGAGGGAGTGATCATCCGTCCAGGCTGGATATTTGGATCGCCTACCTGCGCGAGGGTAAGCATTGGAAATCAGCATCAGAATGAAATATTCATTGAAAAGTTAAAAAATGCGCTAAAAACCAGTGTCGGGAAGAGCAAGCAATTGTCGGTTTGAGTTTTGTCGAATCAGGGAATAATTGAACCCACCTTTGCGGTGGGTATTTTTTCGCAATCCCTGTAAAATCCGTAAATTAAAAACACCTGCCGTTACATTCTTTGTGCCCTTACTAATTCCTATTAAGATATATTAAATCTATTATACTTTTATATAATTTATTCATAAAAATTTTATAATTTTCATCTTTTTATATGTCAGCTTTCCCGTCTCCCACACGTTATTAATTCATAAAGACAAAATCATATTAAAACAAGTGAGGTTAGATTAAATGGACTTTTTCGCAATTGAACTCCTGCGAATCATTCATTCGTGTGAAGAGAGGGACCGTCCCGAACTGATTCCAAAGCCCGGCCTGGTAAGGACAGACCCCCATTTCTCCGAAGCCCTGGACTATCTTCTGGATTGCGGATATGTCAGGGTGATATGGGTAACGAATTCGCAAGGTCAAAATCCGGGCGGAAAACATGGAGCATGTATTCTCAATGCCGATGCCGATTTGCTTACGATCACTGAATCGGGAATCAGGCAGCTCCTGAAACATTACGAGCAAAGTGAACTTCGTGAACTTACCGCTCACCATCCCTGACGGGGGCAGGTACAAGGGTAATTGTCATTGACCGGCTCCGGGTTTTGACGTATACTATGTGTATAAAATCCTATTGCATATTATTTGGAGGCTGCCTTATGTTCCAGCACCGGACGTCTCTTTTCCTGGTGCTCGTATCCATTATGGCGATAATTGGCTGCGCCAATAACACACCAGTAATTCCATCTGATAATATTTTCGAGCCATTAACTTCACCCGGCAAAACTGTGAATCAGCAATCGCGCTGGCTCGGGGGGTTATGGCAACTTGGCCTCGACACCGAAAATGAGACCGTTGAGGCTATCCCGCTTCGTACCGCGGATTTCCATTTCAACCTCATCCCGGTATTTTTCGAGGGCACCCCTAATACCAAACTCGGTTTCTCAAACATCCAATGGGATGCATCCAACCATCAGTTCCAGATTGATATCTCTATGACACACCCGTTCCCGGCTGCGGTGAATGTCCCTGGATTCGATGTCCGTGGAATAATTTTTACACGGGGTGGCATGTACAATATTGCAGCCGGTAATGTAATCATGTCCGGGCCGCTTGAACCCAGACTGGCTAATGCCGACGGGTACACCAGGTGGTGGAACCCGGTGGAGTTCTTGAATGGCCCGCTCCTGCTCTCGTATCATGACGGCCTGTATGGAACCCCTGCCGCAATCGCCAACTTCCAGGCTACGATTTATGGCTACAAGTATTATGCCGACAGTCTCGGTGCGGTTGAATCTATACATAATATGAACACCGCGGACCGTGGGGTCTTCCGACCGACAAGTACCAACACACGGCGGTTCCTGATCGATTTCGGGGATTTCCCGGATAACTGGATGATTGTAAATTATGGCTTTGATGTCTGCTGGGGGCCAATACCAGGTTGGACTCCCGGCGATGACCCCCCCGTTATTCCCGATGATTTCCCATATACCTCGAACTCCCCTGAGCCATACCGGATGCGGGTGACTGAAAGCATGAACTCCCTTACCAGGGTGGCTTCCAGTGGAACGAGCGGAACCGTCAACATTAACATCGATATTTTCGACTGGCAGGCGCTCGACCCGTTGTCCACTGTCCCGATTGAAGTCAGCGTGGTACAGGTCGAAATCCCGGTGTTCGGGATTCCGCCTGTAATTGCCACACCGGTACCAGGGAGTGGAGCCGGCGGACATATGTCGACTTACACAGCCTCAATCACAGGATCGACACCGGATTATCTGGAAGATATCGACCTGATAGTAACGGCCACAAGTTCGGAAGGCGATTACCAGAACGGATTAACCGGGTTCCCGACAAACGATCCACTACAGGCGTTTTTCCTTCACCAGGCTCCAACATTCGATGGGACCGTATACAACGGATGGACATACAAATACACAAAACTTCTATATCCCGAATATCCAAACCAGGGCCAGAACCCTCCGGATATAGCGGTTTACAAGAAGGCAGGCATAGTTCGGGCGGCCATGGTCGACCAGATCAATCCCGATATTAATGGAACGCATGACACCAATCCCGACAGCATCAACGAGTGGTCCAGTGATTACACCAAGTACTCACTTCCGGAGCATTACCACATGCCGACTGGCATGCTTGGTTTGACCGGCCTGTGGAACGATGTCGGTCGTATCTGTGTTTCAGACAGCAGCACCAAGTTCTTCTTTACATCGACCAGTTCCAGTAATGAATTCGCAGACGGGGAATCCGACCCGCTGTACTCATACCTCACCTGGCTGTCGCATACATACCTCGGGAACATGCCGGCGGAATTTTATTTCTCCGTTTCCTTTTCACAGGGAGACTATCCCCGGTTCTGGTCTACCGATCCATGCAACGGGGTGAAAGTGGGCACCGACTATATCTACAACATCTTCATGTACGATGTAACCGGGATGGGGAGCGGCGATCCCGGTGTCGATCCCCAGCGATATATCATTTTAAGGTGGGCGCCGCCATACGATGAATTTTCCGCCAAATGGCAGCGACCGTTCAATGTGCCGCCCAACGGCTATGGCGAGGGATATGTCGACCGCG
>DAOVJF010000110.1 GCA_030673355.1 Planctomycetota bacterium
AAGGGGACATGTCCCCTGTATTTCACCGATGGAGGCGGGCGAAAAGAGATGTCCCCTGTATTTCACCGATGGAGACGTGCGAAAAGAGATGTCCATGATCTCGAATCAATATTTAATAAATAGGATTGGTCTAAAAACAAGAATCCCGGGTAAGCTACCCGGGACCTTTCGACATAACGCCGATTTGATTTGATGCTAAGCCAGCAGTTCATTACTCCGTTACGATGAAGCCGGGTCCACCGGGCCCGCCATCCAGAACATCGACACCTTCATCGTAAATTCCATTTCCGTTAATATCCAACAGGATGTCGTACACACCTTCCTGGGCGAGAATCCAGGCGAGTATTATTCCTTCATTGACGCATCCTTCCTGAACCGGATCGAGTTCCACTCCACCCGTAATATCTTCGATGGTCATCCCATCTTCCCAGATGTCTGAGTGAAGCAGGATGTACTTAAGAACGTATAGACTGTTCTGGTCAAGTATGACACTCGGGTTGAGCCATATGTAAATCTTATCCCCGACCTTGAAGTTATTTGAGTAGGTGTAGTCCCTGTGCGATGCCAGTTGAGCGTAGATCGGACCACCCGTGTGCACATCCTGGACAACGATGCCGGTTGGCAACTGCCCGTCGACTGCATCCGTGACTGAATTGAAAACACCGAATGGTTCGGCATCCAGGACAATATCAAATTGATCCGTGACGCCGGGCAATATTTTTGTCGCGTAAGGGAGAAGCTGTATTGGTTCGATCTCACCGCCGGCGTTTGAGGTTACCTCAATATATTCTTGAATCCCAGGGGGCCATACAACCAGCGGACGGTCGTCAGACCAGCTTGATATTATATCTCCATCGTTCCAGGCGCGTTTGTCTATCACCGGCCAGATACGGTAATTAGCCCCGGATTTCAAGGCCCTTGCGGCAACAAATACGGGTTCACCCACGAGAACCGCGTTGGTGAGGTTACCGTCGATATCACATCCCCATACAATTGGGTCTGTTGGCGCAGTCGGAATTGCGACGGTACGTTCGACTGTGCCTTTCAACGATGTGAGACGAATTGTGTATTCTCCCGCTGAAAGCCTGCCATCGCCGGTATCGGGAAAGAAACCGACATCGTAAGCGATTATTACATCATCGATCCGACCCTGGTTGTCCGCCGTCAGACGGGCCATACTAACCACTGAGCCACCTTCCGCGATTGCCTCAACTAAAACCGGGAACTCATTGATATTCAGGCCGGATGCAGAGAATGTGAGCGCCTCGCCCTGGTTAAGAACGCCGCCAAAGCCGGTTGAAACCGAAAGGACAAGGGGGCCTCCAGGATTTTCATCGGAGCTTCCGGAGCATCCGATGGCCAGGGCGAGAGCACCCATCAGCAATAGAGAGAAAAAGATTGGGAAGCGGTACATTTTTCAAAATCACCTCTAAGTCAAGTACATATATTGTAACATCTTGTAGCTTTTTGTCAACTCTTGTGACTCGAAAAAATCAGGGAAAGTTCATTAGGGCGGCAATAAATTTTCTGAAATTAATCAAATTCAACGGTCCCTGCCCTTCATCGGGAAGCCTGTATCACAAAGTCGGATATTTCCGATAATCCTGCCATCCCCCTATACCATTGACAGAAAACCCCCCCTTGCTCATCACATTATGGTAAAATTCTGGTAATAATGGGATTTTTACCATCATACCGGAGGTTTTTTAATGTCACAAAAGCTAGACGAATATCCCCCGGACTTACTAGATTCACGGTTTCCACTTACATCACTTGAAAAAAAGCTTCTTGAGAGTGGTGCCCTTGACCGTTCAACGCTCAGGAAGATCCAGGTACAGGCGATGGAGCGGGGTGTATTTGTGGAGGAAGAGATTCTCGACAGCGGCTTTGTCGAAGAGGAACCTGTACTGAAAATCATTGCCAAGAGGCAGAACGTTCCATATCTCATCCTCGATACAATAGAACCGAACCCGGATGTGGTCACGCTGCTCGAGCAGGATTTCTGTGAGGAGCACAATGTATTTCCAATCCGTACTGAGGGTTCATACATGCACCTTGCGATGGCCGATCCGAAAAATATCAGGCTTAGAGATGAGATCAGGGAAATCACGGGCTTTTCGGCCAAGGGTTATCTCTCGAGCAAAGGCAGTATCAAGAAGAAAATATTTGAATACCGGGCGCATTTCCGAAAGAAAATCATCGAAATGCTTCTAAAATCAGTAGGAAAAGACCAGGGAATCCAACTCACTCGCGAGATGGGGATCGAAATTGAAGACCTGAAAAAACTTCCCGAACAGACTGAAATTATCAGATTGGTAAATCTCCTGATTCTCCAGGCTCTGCAGTTTCATGCGTCGGATATCCACCTTATGCCGAGCGTGGAAGCGATGAATGTCCGGTTCAGGGTGGATGGTGTGTTGCAGGAACTGGTCGACCCGATCACTTACGATAAAGCCGAGCAGGTAGTTAATCGAATAAAGATCCTGTGCGATTTGGATATTACCGAAAGAAGGATGCCGCAGGACGGCCATTTCAGGATTGTGCTTGAGGGCCAGGATATCGACTTCCGTGTGGTAACGTCCCCGACTATTTTCGGGGAGAAAGCTGTTCTTAGGGTTCTGGACCGATCGACTACAGTGCTCGACATGCGCCATCTCGGGTTTGAAACAACGTTGATCCAAAAGTTCAGAAAGCACCTTTCCAAACCGCACGGGATAATAACAATGACCGGCCCCACCGGCTCCGGAAAAACCACGACCCTGTACTCGGCACTCAAGATTTTAAACTCGAAGGAAAAAAATATTACAACGGTCGAGAACCCGATCGAGTACCGCATGAACGATATTACGCAGATCCAGGTTAACCCGGATATCGGATTAACTTTCGCCCACTGCCTGAGATCGATCCTCCGGCAGGACCCGGACATCATCCTGATAGGTGAAATCCGGGATCTCGATACGACCGAGATCGCCATCCGCGCATCGCTTACAGGGCATCTTGTATTCGCGACACTTCATACGAACAACGCTGGGGGGGCGATAACCAGGCTGCTTGATATGGGTGTTGAGCCGTACCTCCTTGCAAGCACACTGAGATGTGTCCTGTCACAAAGGCTTGTAAGGACAATCTGCAAACAATGCAGGAACGAGTACATACCCGATGCTGCAATGCTGGAGGAAATCAGGTTAAATCTCGATGACATGGCTAAATTCGGTGATGAGCCCTTAAAATTTGCATATGGGAAAGGTTGCGGGCATTGCTTCCAGACCGGATTCTATGGACGTACCGCTATCGGTGAGCTGCTTGAGACCAATGATGAAATCCGCGACCTGATCGTAAATCGCGCGCATACGATTCATATCGAGGAAGCGGCGATCAGGAACGGGATGGTTTCTTTGAACAAGGACGGTTTGAGAAAGATACTCGCGAGTGAGACGACTTACGAGGAAGTGGCATCACAGACCGAGGTGGTATAAATAGTCGCTATATAGTCAAACAAACCGGAACATATCTTTTCCTGCTTCCAGCACCACACTTAATTTACGATATTAAGTCGGTTAATAATTATGATTATTCCGACCTGAAAATTTTTCATGGCGGTATTAAATCATGCGTGTACCAAGATTCAGACAATACGCGAACCTGATGCAAACGGCTTCGAAGAAACCTGGCCGCGCATGGCCTGTTGTCAAGAAAATATTCATTTTATTCATCTCCGTCATGATGCTTGCGGCGGCCGGATGGGTGCTGATAAGGATCATTCCGAAGAAGAACTCTATCCAGGGTAAATACACCCCGCCGTTATCCCGGACCGACATCGTCGAGTGCTCCCAGGCGCGATGGATTCTTCAGGACACTCATTCGGAACAGCTTGGGGTCTACCTCGGGTGGTACTATCGCAAATACCTTATGGTGGCCACAAGCCCTGATGAACTCGATCAGACAGGTTTCCGACCCTTCATTTTCAACGATGAAGCTGGTGAGGAAGTAAGAATTCTCCCAAGTGGAGCTGATTTCGAAGCAAACAACGACCTGTTCCTGTTTATGCTGATTCCTCCCGAAGGCACGACCGGTGGTTTCATTTCCAGGAGAACCCTGGAGCAGTCCAATTTTGCGGGACAGGTCTCACATGAAAATAGCAACGAAACAGTGCATGTAAATTCCGAGGATAAAACATCAATTCATGCCCAGTTCCTTCCTCAAACTCCGGAATTCCAGGAAGAATATATCTGCTTTCTCGCCCAGGCGTGGGAGTACGCAGTGTCGGGGCATGTAGCGCTCTATCAGCATCCACCTGAAAACCTGGACGACCTCCTTGACGGGATCGGTCTCGAGGCAAATCCCGATTGTGTGTGGCCCTTCGGACCACGTGAAAGAATTCGTGCGAAGGTGGAAGGAGGGGTAATCAATGGGAAGATCATTTACTGGCAGTTAACACTAATGGACGGTTCCAAGTATGGTCAGGCCAGGTACTGGGACCATTACACGATTTACGATGATCCGGATACACCGGTAAATATCATTACCGATCATAATAACTCACCGGTTGTCGATCCCGCAGAAATTCGCGGGACGCGCCAGGTAATGTTTACCCTGGACATATTGAAAAATCTCCTTGATGAGGCCAGGTCCGCTGCAAATCAGGGCACGGAATAGATTCGGGCAATCAAATTTTAATTTTTTTTGTTATACTGCACAGGTCAACTCTCCCGTGATGGTCGGGAATTTTAAATTTTATGGATGAACGCGTTCGAAAAGCAATTTTCCCCCACCGGCTTACTGCAGGCCTGGGTATGGTGCTGCTTGCAATCGTATGGGCTTTCGGGTGGATCACTGCTCCATCAAATATTTTTAATGAACCTGATTCAACACTGAAGCTGTTCCTGATAACCATTGTACTCGGGTCCTGGAACCTGCTCTGTTGTGTGATCGCCGCGGGATTTTTCCATGCGGCGAGTGTGAACCAGGCAAAAACTTTTGTGAAATATCGAATAGTAAGTCTACTGCTGCTGATCCTTGGAACACTTATCCTCTTTCCAGTGCCAATGATGTCCCAGGTTCTTGGAGATGGCGCAATCGGACGGGCAATGGCACTTCTGGTTACGGGGATGTCATTCGCCGCGATCGCGTTCGGGAGAGCGCGGATAAATGTCATTTACACTCGATTAATGGAATTCACAGAAAGCGGGGAAGGGGAGAGTTTGATTCCTTTCTAATGCTCAGGCCAATCTTATTAATTGAAAAATTGATCGGGAATATCGACTCCCACCACTCCTGGTGAGTCGTTATGTACCCGTCCTTTCCCAATAATTTCGGTTGTATCTATTGAAGTTTGGCGCAGGCTTAGTTACAATTTATCTTTTTGGCGCTCCATAATCGGAGCGGAAGGTAAGCTATGGATATTTTAAAACTGGCAGCAGCACAAAGAGAAGAAACCGGGACCCGTCTATCCCGCAGGCTTAGAGAGAATGGATTTATCCCGGCCAGCCTTTACGCTGGTGGTGAGCAGCCTACGCTACTCAAACTGGAAGCTAACAAGTGGGCGCGACACCTTACGGACCAGTTGAACCTGGTCAACATCGAAATCACGGGAGCCGGGAGTCAGATGGCGGCGGTTCGTGAAATACAGCGTGATCCGTTATCACAGGCTGCAATTCATGTTGATTTTTACAAAATTACAATGGATCAGGTCACCGAGTTTCATGTGCGCATTGTGTTCGAAGGCAGTTCAATAGGAGTAAAGGATGGCGGCGTGCAGACAGTTGCGTCAGACTTCGTGGCTATCGAATGCCTACCAACCGATGTACCCGACACCATCAGCGTGGATATTTCGGAACTGGAAATCGGTCAAAGCATAAATGCCGGTGATATTAAGCTACCTGAAGGCTTAAAACTTATTTCCGATCCTGATATGACAATTGTCAGTATCACAACTATCCGGGTGGTTGAAGAAGAGAAGCCGGAAGAAGAAGTTGTTGAAGGTGAAGAGGTTGAGGTTGCTGAAGGCGAGGAAAAACCTGCCGAAGGTGATGAAAAAGCTCCTGAAGGTGATGACAAGAAACCATGGGAGCAAAAGGGCTTTAAGCATTCCGGCAGAAAAAATTGATATTCCACTCGTGTCGCGTACGTGACGAGAGTATAAATGGCCAATCACTCGCGATCTCGAACGAGCTGGAGGTCATTACGGCAGAGTTTTCAGTGCATACCAATTTACCCCCCCGGTTACAAAAGTCCGGGGTGTTTGAGGTTTTAGCAGATTAAACACGTAAAAAAACCTGATGCCAGAGCCATTATCAAAAATTGAACCGGAGGAAATCGACAGGATCATTGTCGGACTTGGAAATCCCGGCCAGGAATACGCCGGGACACGCCATAATCTGGGCTATCGCGCACTGGACGAATTTCTTCGTGCGCTCGAAATCAAAAGGGACTTCAAGGCGGGGAGGAAATCAAGGACCCAGCGCATCCGGGTTGGTGGGAGTAATGTTCTTCTCGTGCGTCCAACAACATTTATGAACCGTTCCGGCGACGCGTTAAAACCACTTCTGCAAAAGTATGAACTTGAAATTTCCGATGTACTTGTAGTCCATGACGATATGGATATCTCCAGCGGTAAAGCAAAAATGAGACAGGGTGGGGGTGCTGCCGGGCACAAGGGAATAATCGACATATCCGAAAAATGCGGAGCAGGTTTCACGCGGATTAAAATCGGGATCGGAGTACCGGAAAATCGCGATAATGATTCAGATATTGACTGGGTCCTTGGAAAACCAACGGAAGAAGAGCTGGAGTCGCTCGAATCGGTGATGCCGGGAGTCATAGAAGCCATGCGGATCTGGATCGCGGACGGCACCGTTAAGGCAATGACCCGGCTCAATACAGTTATGAACGCGGAAGGTAAGGAAGAAAGTAAAGATAAGGAAAATGATGTACCCGATTCAATAAACGAATCAGAGTCCGATGAGCGGTAAATCAAAAGGATTAATAGACGCCCTTACCGGGCACAGTGAGGTTGCCCGACTGCTTGAGTCTGTCGGACGCGGGGATGACTGTGTTTATGCAAACGGACTTCGAGGCGCTTTAAAGGGAATCCTTGCGGTTCTCGCTCATGTCGAACGCAAGAATTCACCCACGCTTGTGGTTGCCCCGGATCCCGTAAGCGCAAGGGATATTTTCCAGGACGCGTCGTTCATACTCGACCATCTCGATCGTGAATCAAGCGAGGAAGTGTTCCTTTTCGAAGACCTGAATCTTCTCGCACAGGATTTTCTTACCCTTGGAGAACTGGAGGTCATTTTCTACCGATACAGTGTGCTCGAAAAGTTGATAATCGGCGACCCGGTGCTGGTAATCGCCAGCCGGTCGTCGCTTGGAGTTCCACTTGTGGCGCCGGCACGTTATCGAGAGAAAATGATCGCGCTGAAACGCGGTGATTCGATCCAGGATAAGAATCTGCTTTTAAGGGCTTTATTCGATATCGGATACCGGCTTGTGAGCAGGGTGCGGGAAGTGGGACAGGTGGCGGGCCGTGGCGGAATCATCGATATTTTCCCGCCAGGGCGAAAACGTCCGGTGCGTATCGACCTTTTCGGAGATGAGGTCGACAGCCTTCGGGAATTTGACCCGGAAACGCAACG
>DAOVJF010000483.1 GCA_030673355.1 Planctomycetota bacterium
AAATCCCCGGAGAATATGTGTTTGAACTTATCCAGTATATGTTGAACTCATCTCCGATTGTCTTTAGTTTATCGATTCCAAGCCGGAGTTCATTGAGTCCAACATTCACTACATCGTAACCCATCACCTTGTAAGCCTGAAATATGTAGTCGTCTTTTATCAACTGGATTTCACCGGTCGAACCCTGCGTGATATCACCCGTATCGATCTGCACGAAAGGCCAGTCAACCTCCAGGTCCACTTTATTGAAAATCGCGCCGCGCCATAACATACCCCCGATTGGAATACGGCAACCGCATGGTGTGAAATTGGAAACCGTATTTGAACTGATCATCAGTGTTATGGCAGGGGGGATCACCTTGGCCGCTTCCGGCTGGACCGGTTCTATGCATCCGGTGATGAACACAACCAGAATTAATGATAAGCATGTGGCAATGATAGTTTTAAAAATTCGTTGCATATATTTCTTCACCTCGGTGAGGATATTCTCTTATATACAAGTATCCTCTTAATCAACGTCTTCTTAATCTTACACCTGCACAATAATGTTAGTCAATTTTCCCCGGAATTTTCAGCCCTGGCCGGATTTTATTTTGAAAACCACTTAGAGCTTCTAACAAAATAAGTTTTTTTTACCATCTTTCACTGGGGACACCTCTTTTCGCCCGTCGAAAAGCAGGTGTCCCCGTTTGCATAGCCATTTTGTAAGGGACTCTTAGTACCGGATCGCAATAAGAGTTAAATCAGGATTTATTTACCTGCTCCTTGTTTTTCGCGAGCCTTTTCTGGACATATTTTACCATGCCGCCGGAGTCTACAATTTCCTGTATAAATGCCGGAAACTCGTCGCATCTGAATGCTTTCCCGGATGTAAGCGAATGAATTGTCCCGCCTGCCTTGTCGATAATCAGTTCCTCCCCGGTATCGATCATTTCCGAGGCGGCAGGGCATACCATTATTAAAAGCCCGATATTTACCGCGTTCCTGTAAAATATCCTGGCGAATGAATGCGCGACAATCGCTCCAACCCCGGCTGCTTTCAATGCCAGGGGGGCGACTTCACGGCTTGATCCGCATCCGAAATTACGCCCCGCCACAATTATATCTCCCTGGGCGACACGCTGGGCGAATCCCAGGTCGATTCCAGCCATGGCATAATCGGCAAGGTATTCCGGGTCGAATGTATTGCAGTATCGTGCGGGAATGATCTGGTCGGTGTCGATATCATCCCCGTATTGCCATGCCAGCCCTCTGATTTTTTCTTCCGCCATCTCGATACCCCGATATTAATGTCTGAATGATTTCTCGAAAAGCTCAATTTCCTCGGTCAAAATCTTTTCAATCCTTTCAATCACCTTATCCATGAATTTAATTGCCTTGTCCCTGTCGAAATCCGGCGATGCGTCCCCTTCATTATTATCAATCACGGCCGCCGAATACGGTGCGACTACAATTCCAGGTTTGATACTGCACTGCTCATCGGGGGCAAATTCCGACTCATCGACTGTTTCCGGGCGATAAGCCAGTACACACGCGGTTTCATCCAGTGCCGCGTGTCCGCCGGGACGATTGTAAACTTCCTTCAAAGGTCCGGGATCGACCGCCCACCAGTCGACAAGAATAAAATGCCGGTTGCCCCGGTCGACCTCGATGAGATCCTTTATTACCTTCCCTATGCTTTCGGTATTCCCGCCATGGCCGTTTATAATTATCACACGTTTAAATCCGATCCGGAGAAAATTTTCAAGGATGGTTTTAATAAGCTCCTCGTATTGCGGTTTTGGAATCCTGACGCCGCCGGGATATGATATCAGCCCGGTCGTCACTCCGTAATTCAGAGTTGGAGCGACCGGCCATCCGGTTCGTTCCCCAAGTACCCATGCTATTTCCTCGGCACAGAAGTTATCGGTTCCAATCGGTGCGTGCCGTCCGTGACCCTCAAGTGTCCCGACAGGGAAAAGGAGCGTCCTTGAGCCGTCCTTAATCAGGTTTCCGACTTTCGGGTAGGTGAGTTCATCCAGTTTTATCAGTGCCATGACTTTTTCCCGGTCTCAAAATATGTAATATCTCATTTTTCAGCCCGTTCCTTAATAGCCTTCAACATGCTGTCAAGATTGCCTTGCGTCAGCTTGTCGAGAAGCTTCACTATCATTGGCCCGATCAATGGCAGCCCAAGATCGAAATCCACAGTCAGCTTCACCCTTGTCCCGTTTTCAGTCTCGGTGAAAGACCAGTCGCCAAAATAATGCTTGTAATCGCCCTCAACCTGCTCGAATCTTGAGGTCAGGCTGTCGGCATCCCACCATTCATCCTCTATCCACTTTACCTCCTTGTTTATCGACGCGACCTTCGCCAGCGCCACCCACGATGAGCGCGCGTAGCCATCATCGCGGCGTTCGATCAGTTTCACGCTTTTCACATCGGGCATGAAATCCGGAAACTTCTCGACTTCCTGAGCTATTTTAAAAACCGCTTTGGGATCCGCGTTGACAATAATTTCAGATACAACTAAACCCATTGATTACTCCTTCAAATTTTGAATACCCGGAGATTATGCGAGTTAAGGGTTTAAAAATCAAATATGCCGAGTACCAGATAAGAAAAAACACCGGGTGGCTGATTAAAAAAAACACCGGGTGCCGTTGACAAGC
>DAOVJF010000417.1 GCA_030673355.1 Planctomycetota bacterium
CAACAGTACCGACCACATCCCCTAGATCTCAATTCTACCAGCCTGCACCCAGAATCCTGCACCGCTGCCAAACTTCCGGGCACTCCCAATCAAAGGGGAAACAAACTCGCACGCTACCTTCACCGCATCATTAAGCTCTTCACCTTTCGCAAGATACCCGGTTATTGCGCTCGATAATATACAACCGGTTCCATGAATCTCACCGACATTATGAAATGGATGGACGAAGGATTTCACTTCCGGATCCTTATCGGGTACGTGGCAAATCAGCCTGTTCTCGATCTCATCCCCCAACCGGATCCCTGTCACGAGAAGATTACTCACCCCGGCATCAAACCATCCACCCGCGCATCCCAGTATCATCTCATCATCCGATTGGTCCACATCGAATCCAGCCGGCGCGCCAAGTTCGCTGATATTCGGCGTGGCAATAAAAACCTTACCAAGAAGTTCCCCCGACATCGCCCTCATACCGTCCATGTCGAGAAATTTCACTCCCGATGATGATTCAAACACCGGATCGAGAACCACCGGAATCCCGGGAATTCTCGAAAGCACTTTTCCCAGGATTTCGATTGTCTCAACCGACGCGATCGCTCCAATTTTAACGGCATCCAGACTAAGGTCATCAAGCAGCGCGTTCAATTGTTCCGCGAATATGTCAGGAGATGCCGGCTGAATTCTTTGCACGCCTTTCGATGATTGCACTGTCTCACATGTCACTACCCCGCACGGGTGGCATCCGAGCATTGTCAACACCCGTACATCGGTAATCAATCCTGCGGACCCGGTTGGATCAAGTCCACTCAAGACAAGCACCACAGGTGGACATTTGAGATTTTCTTTATGATTTACCATGATCGGAAATTATAACACCCCCATGGAACTTCCGGGACCTCGCACCATCGTATAAATATGTGATACATTGGCAATAGAGCCGGGTTTTGTCCGGTTAGTTTCCGAATATCACAAGTCCCCCGGTAAAACCGGAGGTAAATGTTATGAATGGCATGGAAATCACATTCGCACTGTTAATGGGATTCTCACTCGCTGCGACATGCGGCATGCGTGCTTTTCTCCCACTTCTCATTATCAGCATCGGCGCGAAAACCGGATTTATCACGCTCTCGTCCGGGTTCGACTGGATGATGGCCTGGCCGGTGATAATCGTTTTCGGAACCGCTGCGGTCCTTGAAATTCTCGGAGACAAAATCCCGGCAGTCGACCATGTACTGGACGCCGGGGGGACAATAGTCCGACCGATCGCGGGTGCGATTGCCGCAAGCAGCCTTATCCAGGGATTGGACCCGCTTCTCACGCTCGTGATCGGGATAATTATTGGCGCAACAATCGCGGGGATTGTCCAGGCCATCAAGGGCACAATTCGCGGCCTGTCAACGGCAGTCACCGGGGGTGTCGCAAATCCGGTGATAAGCTTCGCCGAAGACGGCACGACCGCACTGACAGGCGTTCTCGGACTTGCGGTCCCTTACATAACTGCCGTTGCAATCATTGCCGGACTTTTCTATTTCGGGAAGATCGTTGTATCGAAATTCAGAAAAAGAAAACTCTCTTCCGAACCCGCGCCATGTGAGGCGGGCAATTGACTTTCAGATTACGCTCAAAGAATTGCTACCCCTGTTTTTAAAAAATTCCTCTTGCAGAAATGGTAGCCGGGTTCATGCTCCGGTACTAAAATAGGCGCCCCCTCCGGGCGGAGGGGGCTTATAGGAGGTAGTGCAGGGAAAGGCCTAAGTTAAAACTTCAAACATGATACAATTTCAATCTAAATTTAGCAAGTAAATGCCTACTAGTCAAGTCCTTTTTAGCAAAAATCTTCCATATTTTCTATTTTTTTTCGAATTCCAGCCATTTATCCATTTAACTATAGTTAAATATTGCATTTTAATTATTTCAATAACGTTAAGTAAATTATATGAATCCCCAGTATGTCTTTATTTTAGCGGGTTTCCATGTTCCTCGTTCTTTTTTTTTACATGGTAATATTTAATCAGTTTAAGATTCAACAGGTCCCGGTTTCGAATCAGTAGATAATAAGTCTCCAATAAATTCGCAGTACCGGTCGGGATCACGAACTTCTCTGGATGCTTTCAGGTTTAAAATCGCGCGAAGCATGAAATTATAAGTGGAGCCACGCATAAGCCAGGCACAGAGCTCCGGATCAATTTCAGGTTTTATACTGCCGTCCTTAACTCCCTGCTCTATCAGGCCCTTGATAAATACATGAAATGAGTTAAGTTTCTCTTCCACACTTTCAGCCATTATCGGATCATGCGTTGTTGAGGCAATCCCATGCCACATGTTCGCGCATAGCACCGGGTTTTCACTGAGCATTTTAAATTGGGCCAAAAATACCGCAAGTAAAGCTGAAAGGCCATTGGTATGGCCCTTAGCGCCTGACATCCAGGAACGAGCCGCCAGATCGTACGAATAGACCATTGCCTCCTGGTAAAGTTCTTCCTTGCTTGCAAAATGCCTGTAAATCAAAGCCTCATTTATGTTACAGATTTCAGCAATGTCACGGGTCCTGGTCCCCATGACACCTTTTTTTGCGAACACTTCAGCCGCTTTTTCTATTATCTGGTGTCGTCTTTCATCGCCTGACAATCGGTTCTTCGGCATTTAAATATCCCTCAATTCTCGCCTTTCAACCTGTTAATTCTACAGGTGGTTTTTTTAGATATCAAGATGTTAAACTCCATTCCAAATAATACTCAATCCAATCATAACCAATGAGTTATAATTTAAACCGATTTCCACACATTCAATCGCAATTATTGTCCTTGACTTCCGATATTAATCCTGTTTATACACCTCTGCACCTGCCATTTATCATGCCCCGTCCTGAAGCCTTTACCATACAAAATGTCAGTACTTACTTTACGAAATTTAATATACCATATTTAGCAAAAATAAACGAATAAATGCAAATTTTCGTACAGTAATTCTGATTAATGATTCCGACTCAACTTTTCATTTAACGATATCTTTATACCGGTGGTATAATTCATAATAAGAATCATCAGGCTGAATCAGGCGATCTTATTGAGGTGTATGACATATGGCTAAAGATATGAAAACCGAATACGACCCGATTTTTGATCCTAATTACATACCACCAAAGGGATCGACAGAAATCACACACATGGTTGCGGTAGAC
>DAOVJF010000220.1 GCA_030673355.1 Planctomycetota bacterium
CGCGGATTCGTGGCCGAGTTCGGTCGATGATACGGCCGCACGGGAGGAGTGGGGCTGGAGTCCGGATTATGATTTATCCTAAATGACCAGGGATATGCTGACAACACTCCAGAAGCGCCATGATGAGGGCAAGTTATATGGATGAGTAACAGGATAAGAAAAAAAAGGATCATTTTTTGTTTCCGCCAGTCAGGGATTTTATCAACTCTTCCCGATCGGGATACCGGTCAGGCAATGAATTCCGATCGCCGCTTTCGTAATCCGAAAAATCGAATCCCGGGGCCATCGTAGTCCCCATCAGTGCAAATCCACCGGCGTTTGTATTACCGATAAATCCAATCCCGCCGGGTTTTATCCTCGCGCCAAACCATGTCCCTTTTGGTATGACCACCTGCACAAACTCACCATTCTCAATATTATGCCCCAAAATTACAATTTCCGACGAGCCGTCCTGGAAAAGCATCAGCATTTCAACCGCTTCACCAAGGTAAAAATGGAGTACCTCATCGGTTGAAAGCCTGTGAAGCCTGGAAAATGTGTCCGGTGTCAGAAGGTAATAAATCGCCGTCCCAAACGATTTCGGGTCGGGGTACCTTTCAGGAAGAGCATTTCCCGGAACTGTGTCCGACGATCGCCATGTCTCACGGAAAAATCCCCCCTCGTTCTGAAGGGGTTTCAGGTTCAATAATTCAATTATTTTTTCAGCGGTGAGCATACCCGGATTGTAATTGAATCCAGGCCTGATTTAAATGATAAATCAACGATCGTCCATCCTGATAAGGCTTTGCACGAGGTTGATAAATTCACGTTCTTCCGTTCCGTCAGCGACCGATTCGGCCACTGCCAGCACTGCTCCGAACGTTGAATCCTCCGCCCAGTAGCTTTCTTTCAGGATCTCGCCAAACTCGGCAACCGCCGCTGTAAATTGAAACCTATTGCTTGCACGATCAAAATCATTATCGAGATCCCCGACAGTCACGTACTCTTCATACTCTTCGATTTCACGGTTCAGGAGATTTTCATAGCGGATTCTTACCGTGGCGACACTGGTATTGCGGCGCCTGAAAGCATCGTCCCGAATTCGAATTTCATAGAGTGCCGTGACGCTCTGCCCCGACGCCACTTCGCCCGCGTCGACCGAATCGTCCCTGAAATCCTCCTCATTAAGGCGACGGTTTTCATATCCGAGCAATCGGAACCTGTCGACCAGATCCTCGTTGAATTCAACCTGGATTTTCGCATCCGACGCCAGCACCATAAGAAGCTCAGCGGCCCCGTCGCGGAATACACGGTTCGCTTCATCTTCGGTGTCGATGTAGTAATACATCCCGTCGCCGTGGTTCGCGAGTTTCTCCATCATGACATCGTTGTAATTTCCCATGCCGAAACCAATCGTTGTCAGCCCGATCCCATCGAGCGCATCCGTTTTTACCTGATCGAGAATACTGTCGGCATCGGTAACTCCCACATTTGCCACCCCGTCGGAGCAAAGGATGATCCGGTTTATTTTTCCGGAATCGTAATTCCTTCGCGCCATCTCGTAGGCCAGTTGTAACCCATGGTTCGCGTTTGTCGATCCGCCGGGAACAAGCCGTTCAATGGAATTCAGAATCGCGTCGTGATTGGAGGTCATTTCAGATATAACCTGGCCGGTGCTGCCGTATACGACCAGCCCGATACGGTCTCCACTGCGAAGGTTCCCAGCCAGCATGCGAAGGCTCTTTTTCACCTGCTCGAGGCGGTCCTCGCGCGCCATCGATCCGGAAACATCGATGACGAAAATCATATTTGCCGCGGGACGTTCCCACATCGACGCTTCCCTCGCCTTTACACCAATTCTCAACAGGTGATAATTCGGTTGCCCAAACCAGGATTCCGCCCCCTCCATAGTAAGTGAAAAAATGTTGTTGCCTTTCGGATCGGAATAATCCTGGTCGAAGTAATTGATAAACTCCTCGATACGGATGGAATCGGGGTCCGGGAGGTTTCCATCGTTTATGTACCGTCTCGCGATCGTGTAAGATGCCGTATCCACATCCATCCCGAACGTGGAGGTGTTTTCATCCTCCGTCGATACGAATGGGTTAGTGCCGTAGTCTTCGAAATAAGTCAGATCGTACGGTTCCGCGTTTGGCAGCGCGTTACCGCCGGACGGGAAAGTCATGGTTCCCGCGCCGGCCGACCCATCGGCGAACTGGCTCGATGAATAGCCGAGTGAATCCAAAGAACTGGTTTCAGATTCTTCTGCAGGCTGCGCATCATATGTATGCTTTGAGTCTGCCGGTCTTACAGCGCTGGATCTCCCTCCGCCGGTACAAGATGTAACTAAGAGTAAAATTACTAAAAGGTTTCCTAAAACAATCCATGAGTTTAAAAGCTTTTTCATGGTCTGTCTCCTTTCAGCTCGACCTTAGGAGATTATTCAATTCAGGAGGGTTCAGAAATTTTGTGACATGCGCAAAATGCACATGTGTTCGGAAATTTTGAAACATGCGCAGGATGCACATGTGACTGAATATCATGCGCAGGATGCGCATGTTACGTATTTACCGGATGAATAATTGAGATTACTGCTGTTGATTTCCAATGTCCCCACGCTTCATCAACATCCTCAATCCCGCCACCACGAGGAAAACCGAGAAAATTATCGTCAACGTCCGACCCGGAACCACATCCGCCCCCCACGCCCCGATCACGGTTCCGATCCACGCTCCGGGTATGAGCCATTTAGCGAGATCCCAGTCCCATTCGCCCTGTTTTCTGTATCCAAGAAATCCTGTCAAAATGGTCGGAAATCCCGACACGTAGCCTGTCCCCTGCGACACAACCTGTTCTAACCCTCCACCAATCACTCCGGTCGGGACAAAAACCAGACCGCCGCCGATACCGAAAAACCCGGCCATGAATCCCGCAAGGCATCCGAAAATAGCAACGAGTATAAATCCGGCAGGGGTGGATATTTCTATGAGTTTCATTCCCGACGGCATTTGCACAAAAACCATAAACAACGCGACCGCGATAAGCAGTATCCCGAAATATATCGCGAGTGTTCTGTTCGGAAATTTACCCGCAGCTTTCACTCCCAGTAACGCTCCCGCAATTCCCCCGATTGCAAGCGGAATCGCGAAACCGAAATCGATATTCCCGAAATACCAGTACATCGCGATCACGAGTGGATGCCTTGATACGATCACTAAGAGGCTCGTTCCCTGTGCCTTTTTCTGGGAGACTCCAAGGAAGGTGAGTATGGGGACGATAATAATCCCGCCACCAACACCGACGAGGGATCCGATCGCAGACGAAGCGAAACCGAGGACAGCAAGTGTCCAGCAGTTGGTCCGGGGTGGATTTTGGGAAGGATCGGCGGGCATAGGAGGATGATAGCATTAATTAAACGCATGATTGAGCATGATAGAGGATGTTAATCCAGCGTGAAATAATTTCCAAATTCTAGACCTCCTAGCACCTGAGGCTTCAACATTTTATTAAGAATATTAGTTAAACCTCTTGACAAAAGTGCTATCATATGATAACTTTTGATTAGAACCGGAGACGAATGATGGGCTGACGTTCTATTAGTCTTCTGGAATTTTTCAGAAGATACGACCTCCGAAAAGGAGCCAGCTTGCGGTATAGTTATCGAACGTCAATGAGCAAGCTGGTAAAATTTTCGGAGGAACCAAATGGTTCATTGTAAAAAAGGGGTAGTCGAATTTTTAAAGAGATTTAAAACCAACGCTACCAAATCCGATTTAGTATTTTTACCAAGGCAAAAGAATATAGATTTCCTCATAATGCTGGGAATGTTTTTTTATAACGCAAAAGAAATTATCTTTAGCCTTACCGAATTAGACTACTTTGCTGGGCCCTCTGTTGATGATGATGGGTCTCAAGGGGAAATCTATGAATTCGCTACAAAAGTTTTTGGAAATGATGTTTATATTAAATTAAAACTCTCTGACACTGGTGCTAAATGTATTTCCTTTCACGAACTAATACACCCAGTCAGTTTCCCTTTTAAAAAGGGCGATAAATAATGGAAAAATATTATTGTGAAAAATGTGATGAATGGGTCCATGGGAATATTATTAAACGTGATGAAACTTATCCAATTAAGGGTGAATCGATAACTGTTAATGCTCAGGTCCGTATCTGCAACTTTTGTGAGGGAGATTGTAGTGATTCAAAATTGGATGATCAGACACTCCTGGCCGTTTATGATAGATACAGGGAAAAACATGGCTTAATATCTCCAGTAGAAGTTAGAAATCTTCGACAAAAGTATGGGCTTAGCCAGCGAAGTCTTGCTGCTTTGCTTGGTTGGGGTGAGATCACCATTCACAGGTACGAGAAAGGTGGTTTTCCCGATGAAGCTCATAACCAGATGCTTCAACTATTAAGTGATCCCGTTAATTTTAATTCTATTTTTACAAAAAACAGGGAAAGACTGCCAGAACATATTCAGAAGCGGGTACTTTCATGTCTTTCCGCCATTGATCCTGGGGAAAGCCGCGATCTAGCTAATACATTTATTAACTTTGAAACGACAGAGTCTCTACCTGGAATTCTTACAGGTTTTAGACAATTTTCAGAAGAGAATTTAAAAAATATGATTTTTTACCTGGCTTCCTTGGATGGAGGAATCCTCAAAACAAAATTAAACAAACTTCTATTCTACGCAGATTTTATTCATTATCGGAACCACTCAGTTTCAATTTCCGGTGCTAGATATATTAACCTTCCTTTCGGGCCTGTTCCTGATAATTACGAAATGCACCTTTTTGACCTCAGAGTCGAAGGTAAAATCGAGCAACTCGAAATTCCATTCAACGACGAAATGACCGGTGAAAATCTTGTAGCTATTGGAAATTTTGACACTTCCTCATTACCAGATTCAGCCATTAATGTTCTAACTGCCGTATTCAATCACTTCAAAGAAATGGGAAGTGTTAAAATATCGGAACTGTCCCATCAGGAGGATGGTTACAAGGAAACAAAAAAACTTGAACCAATTTCTTATGAATATGCTGATAAGCTAAAAGTTGAAATTGAAATAGATTAATTAATCAAAATTTTAATCCAATCAAAAAAAACGGGGACACCTGATCAGGTGCCCCCTTTCATTTTCATGCATGTGCAATATGCACATGTGACTGAATATCATGCGCAGAATGCGCATGTTACAATTTACCCGCTTCTCTTTAAAAGGCCATTTCGTTTCGCGTACTTCTCGCCCTGCAGGAAGATTGCGTATCCGATCGGGATCAGCACAAATCCTGAAAGAACCAGGTATCCCGACAGCGGAAGTAGTTCCAGAGTCGGTGTTGACTCAAGTATCGCGCTGCGGACGCCGTTAAGCGTGTAAGTCACCGGACTGAAATAGCCGAACGGCTGCAGCCACTCCGGGAGCGC
>DAOVJF010000155.1 GCA_030673355.1 Planctomycetota bacterium
CGCTTCCCGACAAAGCATCGATCACGTATGGGGATGACGGCGAAAAATTCGGCATGTGGCCCGGAACGCACAAATGGGTCTACAAAGAAGGCTGGCTCGACAGGTTTTTGGGACTCCTGGAGGATTCTGAATCAATAATAACCACACACCCGTCCGAATACCTGAAACTGGTGCCGAACCCAAGGCAGCGGGTTTATATCCCGACATCAAGCTACCGCGAGATGGGTGTATGGAACCTGTATCCGAAACGCAACCTCGCGAGTGAGGAAATCCATAAGCGGGTCGAATCGAATCCACGCCTGAAAAGCATCGAACCACCGCATGCCGAGGGACTCTTCCGGACCTTCCTTGCCCGGTATCCCGAAAGCCGTTTCATGCACGAACGGGTGCGTGAATTGATTTACACCATTCTTGAAAATGACCCGGATGTGGAACCGTCCGACGATAAAAAGGCATCGTCACTTTCCAAAGCCCTGTGGCATGCGCTCAGGGCACAGTGTAATTGCGCATACTGGCACGGCGTGTTTGGCGGCCTGTACCTTAATTACCTCAGATTCGGGGTACATCGAGAAATTCTATGCGCTGAAGGCGAACTCCAGAAAGCAAAATTAAATATTCCGGTAATCAGGCGAATCGGGACAAATCATCCGGTTGCACCTGGAGGCGATCAAAATCCCGATGCTGAAAGCCCGGTACTGGTAGCTCTAAAGAACGTCCACTGGGTAATATGCCCGGAAACAGGGCAGGTTATCTCTGCCGGATCGATAGAAAAAAAAGTCGATGTAATCGATGTTCTCACCCGGAGACCCGAGGCGTATCACTCGACCATGGTTGAAGCGGACGATCCCCGTGCAGGGGAACAGCCTGAAAGCATCCATGACATGGTTGAGGTCGCGCCCCCCGGATGGAGCGATGGACACGGCTACGACCATGCCCGCAGGGGGTGTTTTGCGGATCGTATAGTCCCGTTCCCGCCAAATACGGACCAACTCGCGAATGTCGCGTACCGGGAGGAGCTTGGGCCATCTTCCGGATTCTGGAACAAACTTAAAACGAGGGATACCAGTGTATGGATCGCTAACGACGTTTTCCCGTGGCATCGCGAGAAACTTTTCGAATTTGAAAATGATAGCCGGCTATTAAAATTAAAATACATCCTGTCAAGGTACGGGACCTCTCACTTCTCCGGATATCTACTGTTTGAATTTAACATCGGGCTTCTCGCCGGGGACGCCCATGACAGGTACCATTTGCTTCCTGACGGTAAAAAGAAAAAATTATCAGCAACATTCGAGATCGAAAATTGCAACCAAACCCGGGTTATGGATGAATGGACCGGGGCAGGGGTCAGGATATCAGTTCCGGACGCCGACTGGATGGGGGTTTATCCGGTTAAAACATTAAGCCGCAGCGAAAGCGGGCTTGAGATGACGTACCAGGGAACCTGTCTCGTATTTCGAATGCCTCTCGAACTCGATAATGGAAAAACAATTGAAATTAATGCCGAGATGGAATTATTAAACTAGCATCCCTTTAATTTCTTTAGGATTTAATCTTCGTTTTTTTTATGGATTTCTTCTTCTTTGGTTTCTTTTCTTCCTCGGGTTCCTCGTCTTCATCACCGCTTGCCTTCATCCGCCAGTAAAAATCAGATAATGTTATATCGACGCGATCGTGGACACTGCCCTTTGTCCATTTACCGCTCTTTAATTTCCTTCCCGCTTTAACTCCGGTGAAAATTTCGATCGCCTGATCCACGGTGGATACCGGGTAAATCGAGAAATTCCCCGCGGCGATGGCGGCAAGGACCTCGTTGGACAGCATCAGTTCCTTCACATTGGCCTTCGGCATTACAACGCCATGCGTACCCGTAAATCCATCCATTTTACAAACCCGGAAAAACCCCTCGACCTTATCGTTGATTCCACCGATCGCCTGGACTTCACCTTTCTGGTTCATCGATCCGGTAACAGCAAGGTCCTGGCGAAGGGGAATATCCGAGACCTCACTGATTAATGCAATGATCTCAGCCACGGACGCGGAGTCGCCGTCGATCTGGGAATAGGACTGCTCGAATGCAATGCTTGCCGACAGGCTTATCGGGCCGTCCATTCCATACTGGTGACGGAGAAATCCCTCAAGAATCAGGATTCCCTTGTCGTGGATGCTGCCGGACAGCTTTGCTTCCCTCTCGATATTCACCACTCCCGCATCACCCATCGAGACTTCGCAAGTAATTCGCTGCGGCCGTCCGAACGAAAAATTACCAAAATCGTACACCGCAAGGCCGTTCACCTGTCCAACTGTCATGCCCTCGGTATCGAGCATGAAAATTTCTTCCTTGAATGCCTCGTCGATTTTTTCACGCATCAGGTCCTGGCGATATTCAGCCTCCTCAATCGCCTGTTCGATATGTTTCCGATCAATTATCCTGGCGCCGCCGATGCTGGCGTGGTGATTTGCCTCCCTGATTATGTCCGCGATATTTCCTAGTCTCGCGCTGATCTTGCCCCCATCACCGGCCAAACGGGCGCCGCGTTCCGCGAGTCGTGCGACAGCTTTTGCGGTCAATGGGAGGGTATTTTCGTTCTTCGTCATTTTGCTTGCGAGTGATGCGTAATACCTGACTTGCTTCCTGCCGCGAGACATGTGACTGTCGAAATCCGCCCGGACCTTGAAAACCCTCGGGAAATCCTCCTCGTAGTGTTGGAGCATGTGATAGAGATAACTGTCGCCAATGAGGATGACGGTCACATCGATCTCGATCGGTTCGGGTTTGATTGTTGCCGGGGCGATCGAAATGAGAGTGTCCAGACCCTGGATCTGCAGCTTGCCGGTTTTCAACGTGCGCATCAGGGTACGCCAGGACATCGGTTCGAGAAGAACATCCATCGCGTTCAAAACCAGATAGCCGCCATCGGCTTTCAGGAGGCTCCCCCCCTTGATCTGGGTGAAATCCGTAGTCCAGTAACCACCGTAACGCATTTCCCGTTCGATTGTTCCGAACAGGTTGTGATAATTCGGATGATGCTCAATAATTACCGGGGCTTTTTTGATCGTCGTGTTGTCATGAGCCACGTTAACCTGGAAAATCCTGAACGGATCGGTTTTCATCATCTCTTCCAGGGGATTCTGGATCTGCTGTGGAACAGTAAGATTGGGAGCGTTCTCTGAATCCTCGGTCGAAAAAATATCCGGGTGCGCGATGATAAAATCCTGAATCTCGCAAATATATTCCTCTACAGATTCCTCTGGGAATCTGTCAGTAATATCCTGGCAGAAATCCTTCAAGAGCTCTTCTAAAACTTCCTCTTCGATCAGAGCGGTTTTCTCCATAAGTTCACGGTTAAGCTGCCTGACCTGCTTCATAACAGCTCTTAATTCAACCTTGTAACTCTGGTACTTCTCGTAGAGCTTTTCGAGTTCCCTGGCGGGGAATTTGCCTTCCTCAACTTTTTTTCCGACCTGGTTTGGAGGGATGGGTTCATTGTCGATTATTGGAAAAACATCCGGACGGGTGTAGGGTCCCATCTGCACCTGAACGAGGGCGAAACCGTCACCGGTGACTTTCTTCTCAAGGCTTTTGAATATTGAAGCTTCCTTTAAGGCATATTTCGACGCTATCGCGCGTTTTCGATTGAGGACCGTCTCATCCTCCAGCGCATGTGGAATGGTCCTTTTCAAATTTTCTATAAGAGCCCCGACTTCATCTTTAAATTCACGGCCCTTTTTCACATCGAGCTTAATTAACCGCGGCTCGTCGGGATTACTGAAGTTATTTACGTAGCAGTAGTCGTGACGCGGGACTTCCCTGATCGCAAGGCTGTCAAAAATATTCTGAACTGCCGTCGATCTGCCGGTGGCTGACAGTCCGGTTACGAATATGTTGAAACCCTTCCCCCTTATTTGAGCGCCGAGCTTCAGGGCGTTTGTTGCACGCGGCTGTTCAACAAGTGTGGTAAGAGGTTTCACTTCCTTAGTTGTCTTAAAACCAAGGGTCTTATGTTCAACACGCCACCTGCACTGTTTAGTTTTAAGTTTCCTCAGCGGTTTCGCTTCCGGTAACGGATAATCCTTCAGGTCGATTTCTTCAATAGTTCCGACCGTTTTTATCATTTTCTTTCTGGGCATAATTTACTCCCCTCCGGAACGGAAAAATACCCCCTGTAAACATTTGCCGGGGGAAACACAAGTATACATCCTGTCAGCACCGGATGTCATTCTTTCAACGTTTGAAAATCCAGGGTTGAATGGAGGAAATTATCAACGGTGACATGCGCACGGAAGCCTCATCCGCACCCCGGACACATGGCGGGGTCCTTTCCAAATTCAACATTGCACCATAGATAATACTGGCTCATTTACAAACCGTCGGACCTGTCACCTCGTACGGGATTTTCAAGTCACTTTCCAGGTCTCCATTATTCAGAGAGTAACTTGATAGAATGCCAAACAGCCAGTCCATGCTTTTATCGCTAGTGATATCGAGTGTCAGAGGTGTAATTGAAATAAAGCCATTATCGAGTTCATGCGAATCGGTGCCATCTTTGCGGCCGTACAACACCTTTTTACCGGTGATCCAGTAATACTTCCTGCCCCTCGGATCAACTCTCTCGTGGACGACATCATCGTACCATCTCTGCCCGAGCCTCGTGATTTTAACACCTTTGATCCGGTCCCGAGGAACATTTGGATAATTTACATTGAGAAGAATCCCACCGGGCATGGTCACTTTACCCAGAACATTTGCCAGGAGTTTTACAAATTCCGCGCAGCCTTCGTAATCGAGGTTATCAAAAGCACCCATGCTGCATGAGATTGCGGGAATATTCGCGACAACACCTTCCAGCGCACCCGCTACAGTGCCTGAGTAGGTTACATCAGCCCCGAGGTTCGGTCCTTCATTAATTCCGGAAACCACGAGGTCCGGTTTTTCGCCGATGACAGCATGAATTCCCAGCAGAACCGCATCGGTAGGAGTGCCGTTCGTGGAAAATGCCCTGACCCCATCGACTGGAAACTCGGTAACCTCAATACATCTCAGGGGTTTATGAAGAGTGATAGAATGGCTGACAGCCGACTGCTGCATCTCGGGAGCGACAACGGTGACTTCCCCAAGATCAATCAAAGCCCTGGCAACAGCAATAATCCCCGGAGCACGAACCCCATCATCGTTTGTGACTAATATTTTCATAACCAGTTGACCACCAGTGCGGTCAATATAGCAACGCATGGAGTGATAGGCAACCGGGAAAATGCCAATCCGCACCAATTTAATATTGTCCGCATATTTTACCAGTCCGGGGCAGGTTTACGTTGGTCAAAAACCGAGTGGTTGCGACGGTCCCGCGCTGCTCAATGCAATGGTGCCGTCTTCGCAGAGGACATAGATAAAACCAAGCTCGAACGTTAATTCCCAGTAGACTTTCAAGTCAGAAAGCCCTGAGTGTCCAGCCTGGATTTGAACCAGGTCAACATGGATTGGCGTCAGGTCGGGATTATTGACATCCTCGGCAACGATATTGATGGCAGCCTCCTGATCCACCTCCATCGTGAATTCCTCAAGAGGCGGATTTTCAAACCGTTCGACCCCCACCAGAGTTCCGGTTTCCGGGTCGACGCGCACAATTATATTGCCAACGCAGACGGACCATTCACCTATCGGCACACGTTTCTTATATATTGTACGATCCGGTTTAGAAACCCAGGGCGCGTGCTCGTAGCCCAGTTCCGCAAAATCGAGAGCCTCCACAGTCAGGTTCGGCAGGTCTCCGCCGGACTCCACAGCCAGAGGGGCGAATTCTGCAAAGGGGGTGAACGCTTCAACCAGCATAAGATCCTGCCTGACATCGACCGTACAAATCGGGCCATTTTCTCCATCAAGAGCAAGCATCCAAAGCCATACCTCGTCCGAATGAATTATTTCCGTTTGCTCGACAACAATCAACGCCGACATGTTGTACCCCAGCTTACCAGCGAAATCCATGGCCAGATCGATAACCTCAGGGCTTGCTTCGAAATTGACGTCCACGCCCGGCTCCACAGGAGTCGGCAACGCACTCGGGTCGGGTGTCTGCCACTCGATTACCTGCGACTGCCCTTCCTCATCCACACCGGCTTCGGGAACTTCCCCGGTTACATCGACATCCGAATCATTTGCATTTGATGAAGCCTGCTCGCCTGGGGTCGTGCATCCCATAAGCGCAGACCAGATCAGGATGATCGGTAAACAGTGATTAAATGCTTGCATAACCTTGATGATACCACCAAGTCTCAATATTTACAAAATCAGAAATTTTAAGCAAGCCAGCTGGAAGCTGACAACACTTGCAACCCGATAGCTGGAAGCTAACGGCACAATCGCTGCCGCGGTCAAAAATGATTAATAGTCGTAATAAGTTATATTGGATAAAAAAAAAGCCCCCGCGGGAGCGGAGGCTGTGAATGATTCATATAGTATTGGCGTTACCAGCTTGGAACAATGGTTGAGGACCATACGTTGCCGC
>DAOVJF010000100.1 GCA_030673355.1 Planctomycetota bacterium
TGAGAATGGTTTCAGCAATTACAGGAATGGCTCACATAAATAGAAATGTCAACTGGGTGGACAAGTGGAGTGTTCCTGATTCCCCACGAACCTCACAACCGTGAAGTTGCCTCTGATAAAAATTCTAAAACCAGGTTACTCTTAAGTTTACCGGAGAAAATTTCAATATCTTTGACTCCCGAGATTTCTTTTAACGTCACGACAAAATCCCTGTGCGTCCGATGTTTTCTGTAACCAGGCTCCCTTGGCGGGTGCATTAAATATTTTTCCATCAATCCGATATCCGGATTTACAAGAAGCGATGCTGAATAATAAACGTAATCCCGTTTTCTCTGCATACATGCGCCGCCGATCTTTCGATCATCAATCACGAGGTCGCAGATACCTTCACTGTAACTACCATCAACACCGGAATTTTTCAGTCCATCAATCAACCAGTATGAGATCGTTTCGAAATATTCGTTAATCTTCCCAAACCCCGATGACGGAAGCACTACGGTCACAATTACATTTCCGGGATCCAGAACAACCGCGCATCCACCTCCGCGACGCCGGTAAATTTTTAAACCATCCTTTCCTATAGCTTCGATCTTTAGTTCGACATCCGGTTTGCTTCCATAACCCAGAACGACTTTGGTTTCTTCGGGGCTGTAAACGCGCATGCAGGCTTCGCGGTTTTTTGTAACCTGCCCGATCAGATCATCATCAAAACTGTAAGGAAGGATTTTCATTGTTAATTAATCTGGGGCAATATTATCACAGGTCTATAAAATATCCTGAGAGCAATTCCCGGGATATTTTTATTACACCGATTTCATTCGTTAAATTTAGATTGGGTGGCGTCGTCAAGCTGAGTGAGACAGAATAATCATGCAAGCTTAGGGAATCTACGGGTCGAACGTGCTTGTCGACGGATTCAAAAATAACTCGTGCTGATTATATATATCATATCAGGATAATTTCCATACTCGCTCACCAGCCCACCTTCGTAATGCTGGTAACCGATTCTCAAATCCGATGAATTCGAGATCGAATGGCTGATTGAAATATCCGCGAACCATGAATCATCGGTCAGATTGAAAATCCCAAGCACCCCGAACGTTGTTAAACCACCGGAATTGTACATGCACGATGTCGCCGCGTACCATCGCGCAGGATATCCGGTAATCTCTCCCCCGGTCAGCATATTCAACAGGTATATTTTCGGCTCGGTACCACCCGGACCGTTGTAGAAAATATCTCCCGATAAATATGTACGGCTGTTCGGGGCGAAATCTGTCTCGAAAATTATCCTGAACGGCTCATTCTCATCTACATCGATCCACTGTGCTTCGATTCGTATGCCAATGTCATTTATATCGCCGCTTGTTTCGAACGCAGCGAAATTGTCGTCATCGATCCGCCCGACCGATATTCCCGATTCAAATTCACCTTTAACAAAATGATAACGCGCGGCGAACCCGTCGGTTCCATCGTTATCAAGCCATGAATAAAGGAGATCGTAACCGGATACCATGCCATCCGCGATCTGCAGGCGTATGGCGTCGGTGCCCTGTTGTTCCGGGACGAATGGGTCGCCCGGACGGATCGGATGGAACATGTCCATGAAACTCAGGATCATAGTTGTTCCCCACGCGATACGCTGCCGCCCGAAATCAAGTGTGAAATTATCATTACGGTAATTGAAATTCAGGCGATCGAGTCCGTGCGACGCGGTCCAGTTGGTTTTTGAATCTATCGGCCACGAAAGATCCAGCAGTCCTTCTGAGCCGGGACCTGATAAGGCTGCGATGTGAGGGTAGTAGGTGCCGTCAAGCTGGTAAGCGAATTCAAGTTTCCATTTTGGGTTCAGGGTGTAACGACCGTTAAAGCGAAGGTTGATTTCGGCGAACGTGTCTTCCTTGAGAATGAAACGGTCGAATGTGTAACCGCCCGCGAGGAAGTAGCGTCCGTTAATGCGAAGGTTGTCGGGCAGGGGGTCTCTCCAGTCGGCGTGGGCCGGGGTAGGGATCAGGAGAGTGAGGATGATTAATATTTTCAGGAGGATTTTCATATTGTAATGCACATGCAAGATGCATGTGCGACTGAATATCATGCGCAGAATGCGCATGTTACAGTTTGTGATGAGCCACGACTTTATCCTTGAGAACAATTCCATCTTCGATTGTCGCGATTCGTTTCGCGCGTTCGACCACTCTCGGGTCGTGGGTTGAGAAGAGAAAAGTAACACCCTCATCGCGGTTCAATTTTTCCATGATAGTTAATAAAGCGTTGCCGGTTGCAGTGTCCAGGTTAGCGGTTGGTTCATCGGCAAGTACCAAAGCCGGGCGGTCGGCGATTGCGCGTGCTACCGCTATCCGTTGCTGCTCCCCGCCCGACATCTCATCGGGACGCTTGTTTGCCATATCGGCAATTTCCACAGCTTCCAGAAGTTCGTCGGCACGCTTTCTCGCTTCATCAGCGTGCCAATGTCTCAATATCAGCGAAAGCTCGATATTTTCCCGCGCGCTCAGTACTGGAACCAGGTTATATGACTGGAAGATGAACCCGATTTTTTCAAGCCGCATCACAGAAAGCCTTGTCGCGGACCACTTCGTGACATCCTCACCCTCAAACAGCACTGTTCCTTTCGTCGCGCGATCCAGCCCGCCGATTATGTTCAGCATTGTCGTCTTACCGCTTCCACTCGGCCCCACAAGCGCGGTGAATTCACCCTCCTGAAGCGTGAAATCAACTCCACGGAGAGCGTCGTATTCGATCTTCCCCGTTTTGTATGTCTTCCAGACTTGTTGCAGTTCTACTAGAGTCATTGTTGCACCTGCCTGAGTTCATGCACGGGAATGTGCATGTTACATAGGATATGCATATTACACATGCCTTAGTGCCTCCACCGGTTTCAATAGAGATGCCTTTATTGCGGGCCAGAGCGCGGCGAGAAGTGTGACAATGATAATCCCGCCGACAGCCCTCATCACGTTTCCCCAGATAAGTGTCGGATAGAATTTAATCGACAAGTCCATCACCATTACTTCGCTCATCTCGCTGAATGACTCATAGCTGATCGGATAATAGCTATTGACCCAGTAGCCGATTAATCCCAGCGCCAGACCAGCGAACGCCCCGATTAATCCCACGAGGAAAGACTCGATCATCACCAGTTTGAAAATCGCGGATGGTGGCGTGCCGAGACTCATCAATATCCCGAATTCACGGATTCGCTCGAATACCGCCATCAGGAATGTGTTCATGATCCCGGCCGCAACCACAATAAAAAGCAGGCCCATCATTATGTAAATCCCAACTTCATCCAGATCGATGAAAGTTCTCAATCCGGGCTGGATCTCCTCCCAGCTCAACACATCCAGTTCGCGGGAATTTCCCGCCGCGAGTTCCCCGACTTCTATTCTTTCCTTTATCGAATTTACCGCCCCTGCAAGGTCTTCCCTGGGTTCCAGAAGCACAGTCACTTCATGCACCGCGTTCTGAAATAATGGGACATCAACCGCCATGACCTCACGAAGTGAGCCTATTGGAACATATCCTATCGCTTTATCAAGTTCGCCCATACCGGTTTTGAATATCCCGTGTACGAAATAGACGGTATATCCCACATCCCCGGTAAATCCCTGGATTGTCAGAAAAAGGCGGTCACCGAGTTCCACACCCAGCTTCTTTGCCATTCCCGAACCTATTACGATCGGAAGTCTTCTTTCATTCTCGATTGTCTCCGGCAGCCACTCTCCCTCTTTTATTTTTTCATCCATGATGGAGATCGTCGTCTCTCCGACCGGATCCACACCGACTATCATCGACCCCTGCGACGCGTTCCCATGGCTGATCAAGCCAAACGCGTTCAGCCGCACACTTACTCCCTCTACTCCCGGAGTTTCGCGCGCGATCTCAAGAACCCGCTCCGGATCGATTATAACTTTCTCAACCGCCCTGTCATCCTGGTAATCCTCCGCATGAATCTGAAGGGATCCCAGCCCAAGATTCAGTGCGCTTCTGATCATCTGCTCATGAACACCATCCCCGAACGTGATCATCCAGACCATCAATCCCACGGTGACTACCATTGTGACAATCGTGATCACGGTCCGACGGGTGTTCCGCCAGATGTTTCGCCATGCTATTCGAAATATTAAAGTGTTCATCAGTCTTACACATCCGGATTCTCAAGAGTTTGTAATGTGAAAGTATCGTCTGGTATATCGATATCGAACTTGGCTTCCGTGTATCTCATTTCCGTATAATGCCCCTCATCATCCAGTGGAACCATCCGCATCGTTAACGGTATCACCCGATCATGCATGAAATTGAAATCCGAGAAAACCATATAACGCGCCAGCTCACCGTCATCATCGTAATATTCCTGCCGCACCGGAAGAAGGTCCTCCACCCTCAGCCAAATACGCATCGTCAGCCACGGAACCGGCGTGGATGGATCGGTTGAAAAATATATCGAATAACAACGCTCACCTTCCATCTCCTCGATCCCTTCCAGCTCATGCTCATAATCATTGATAATGCTCGACTCCCGCACGACATCGTCATTCGTGAAATCGCTCCCCATCCATGACTGCATCATCATCGCGGGAGGAATATGCACCGTCTCATCGAACGCATAGATGTAGCTCCATAGATTCTGATCAATTTTCAGCGTTCCGTTTCCCAGATCCCTCGCCGGACTGAGCACCATGACAAGAAACCTGTCCTCGCCCTTCTCCCACCATTCCATCTCGATAGTACGGTCCCAGTGAGGTGTGACTACCTGCATCTCCATAATTCCATACGACGAAAGCCCGCGATTGATATCCATGTAATAGTTAACCATTTCCTTCGCGGTGAGTCCTTCGCCCATACCCTCCGTGCCGACTGGTTCACCGGCATCCTGGGCGTACGAAAGCGTCCCGAAAAAAATGATGGTTATTAATGTGACCAGATAAAGTATGTTCTGTTTCATTGTTCCTGCTCCTCAACTTTCCATGGTTGGAAAACCAGGTTGATACTCGAATAAATTTCCTCTTTCAGTTTGCCGCTCTCTATAAATCCCTCAATATAAATCATCATTATCGTTCCCCAGATGCTGTAAACAATCAGGGAGACTTTTTCCTGAGGCAGATCCTTACGGAGGATTTCAAGGTCCTGATACTTCCCGACCAGACTTCCGACCTGTCCAATCAGCATGTAATCGAACTTGGATAATTCCCTTCCCATTGAATCAGGCTCCGAAAATGCCGCGACCATTAATTCTCGGATCAGCTTTTTGTCGAATGCCTTGATCATGTTTTCTGTATAGGTCCACAAAAGGGTACATATTACTTCTTCGGGTGGTCCCTCCGGATTCTCCACAATTTCCGAACCCAACTCAATCACGTGTTCGGTTTTACGGGCCATTAATGCCAGCAGTAACCCCCGCTTGGATGAGAAATAATTGTAAACCGTACCCACCCCAACCTCGGCCAGACCGGCTATATCTTCAATTGTTGCGCCGTCATAACTCTTTTCTGCAAATAACCTGACAGCTGCATCGAGGATATCATTCTGGGTCCTTAACTTCTTTTTCTCTCTGAGTCCAGCCATCTGAATCGTCTCCAAACTTGGATAGCCTTTAATTTTATATTTACCTCAAATTTGAATGCATTCACCTTTATAACACATTCAGAATAATCTGTCAAGGGGAAAGTCAGAAAATAGTAAAATTTTCAACTGAAGTTGAAAATCCGGGACGCCTTCTATTTTAGGAAAAAAAAGGTGTCCCCATTCGGCTCATGGTTTATTTTTGCGTGAAAATTTCCACGGTGGTTTGATAGTTGAATATTTAAAAAAAATTTTATTTCACGCGAGGTTTGAAAAGTACCGTCCAAATTAGCTTTTAAGACCAATTCTACTTGAAAGTAATTTTTTCGCTTCGGGGACAAGGCATCTTACCCTTGATATGCAATGGTAAAGTCAGGTTTATCACTGGAGAAAAATGGCTTGTCCCCGTGATTTAAACAATTTCAAGTAGAATGGTCTGAGAAGGGATTCCGGAAAAGGAGATCCTGGCTACGAAACTTGACAATTATTAATCCTATGGTAGGATATTTCACACGTCGTTAAAGCGTTATGGGGTTTTTAATCCTCGCTGGAGGCCACAAAATGCGCAAATCTCTTATGACAATTCCGCTCCTGGGGGTAATCTTGTCCGCCTGCATTGGACTCTGTACGTGTGCCAGTATGACGGGAGACCCGGTGGCTCCAAGTGAGTTCATTGATCCATATGGTTCTACCAATGACGCTCGATTTGCAGCGGCTGATGGCATCGATGTGATAACAAATGGCGGTTTTATTAATGATACAGACAGCTGGACCTTCGCCAAAGAAGGCAAAAAAAGCAATCCCAGTGGCTCCTGGGATCCTTCTGGTTATAGCAACGGGGGGGCTGCCAAAATAAGCAGTGAAATCGGCCGAAGGAAACGGGGCATAGGTTATTGGGAACAGATTATTGCCTTCGAGATTCAAGCCGGTTCTTCAGTCGATTTATCCTATTCCTCTAAAACGAGTTACAATATAATAGCACCATTGAAGCAAGGTATTTATATCAGCATAGTTAAGCCCAATGGGACAATTGTTAATATTGATGAGCAGACAGGAGCGCTTCTATCGAATAATGTATGGGTTACCGTTACAGAAAAAGATGTATCTACCTATTTCGACCAAACAGGTGCATATAATATCAGACTGAGGTACAGCTACGTAACGGGCAATAATACCCAAGCCCAGGCTTTTGCCTGGTTCGACGAAGTCAAGTTATTAGTATCAGATCCCGTTGGTGAAATGACCGGTCAATGGGTTCAAAAAGCCTCTACGCCTAAGGCTGGAGGTTACGGTGAATCTGTAGGCAGTACTGAATCCAACATCTATGTTATCAGGACTCTCTATACCAGCTCACTGCCACAATTCTGGAGTTATAATCCAAATACGAATTCCTGGGTTTCTTTAAGCATAGAAGGGCTTCCAGCAGGTGCCTTCCGCAACGGCGCCACACTGACCTGGGATAACGCCGACAATCTTTTTGCATTAGGCGGCGCAAGGTATAGTGATGCTGACAGGCGCGTTTTCTACCGCTACTCCATCTCGGGAGATATTTGGACTCAGGCAGCAGATGCCCCAGCTCCAGAGGGAGCCGGTGACGCCGCTGATTGGTCGGGCTACGATGACAAGCTTTACGCTATTCTTGGCAGCAGTTCGCATGGAACCGCTTTCGCTCGCTATGATGCCTTATCAAATACCTGGGATGTAATAGCATCCCCCCCGGCTGGTTGCGATGATGGTGCTTCGATCACCTGGACTGGAGGCATATCTCTGTATGCGCTTAGAGGCGAGTATTATGAGAGTATACCGCTGCAAGATTTCTGGAGCTATGATATTGTAAATAACAGCTGGACTACGCTCACACCTATTCCAGAAGAAGATGGAGTTGGCGATGGGGCTTCGCTCATTTGGATTGGAGATTGGAACATCTCTCAAATAGATTATGTATATGCCTTAGGCGGCGGTGCTGTAGACGAAAAACCCGGTCATGAATTCTATCGCTACTCAATAAGCAACGATTCATGGGAGACATTGCCGGCAATTCCATTTCCTATAGGCTACTACAATGGCAATAGATTGGGCTTTACCTCTGATCACATCTTTTATTGGCAGGGGAGCCCAACCAGCTACTCAGGTGGCGGGAAAAAATTTGCCCGGTTTGAGTTATAATGTAACGAATCTTATTGACTTGGGAAGTATCGCAGAACGATCTGTGTCGCGCAGGCCGTTGGCACCATTATCATCTCCGCGAAGATGATTCGGAAACAGTCAGGCATAAAGCCCAAACCGGCATAATTTATACTGTCTAAGTCCAATCCTGTTAAACAAAAATTGATTGGATATATTTAACATTGATGTACGTCGGCAAGCACGTTCGACCCGAAGATTTTCAAGGCGTGCA
>DAOVJF010000173.1 GCA_030673355.1 Planctomycetota bacterium
AATACCCGTTGCCGGATACACCTGGGAAACGCCAAATCCGAAAATCGCGGGTGTTGCCCTGATACACGAAAATTACCGCCTGAGCACGGTCATAACGCGGAAATCGCCTGATCTAGGGATACAGTAAAAACGAAAAAAAACAGGGGAGCAACGGATACACCCGATACGTTTTCAACTATAGTAAATTCCCGCTAACCTATTCCCTCGACACTTACCCTCCATTCGGATAAGATATACACATGCGGTGTACGGTCTGTAAATCATACATCCCCGAAGGCGCTACACATTGCCCCGATTGCGGCAGCGGTTTCGATGAGATCGCCATCTGCAAGCATTGCGGCGCGGAAATATCCCAAAGCGCCAGTTTCTGCAATAAATGCGGCACGCCGAAATCAGCGCCTGTAGAATTCAATCACCTCCAGGAAATCAAAGCCCCTGCGAATAGTACTGGTGGCGATGGAGAGGTCGAGTGCAGCCGATGCGGAGAAAATGTGCCCACCGGGGTCCAGTACTGCCCGACATGTGGTACAAATGCTACATTGAAGCGGAAATCTCAACCTGAACAATCAACCGGGGCCGTAAACAGTGAATCCGATCCCACCGATCCCGATACAGACAGCCCGGAATGTCCAAGGTGCGGCACCGTCCCGAGAGGGTCCGCGCGATTCTGCCACAACTGCGGACGATTCCACGGCACTGACATAGAGGATGTTATCTGCCCCCAATGCGGCGCGACAAACAGCCTCCGTTACGCGCGATGCCAGTATTGCGGAGCCGACCTCCCATCCGGGATACCCAGACAATGAATCCGATCGACGAAATATCTATTGAACCCGGTGCAGCCAAAACGGCCGACGGACTTTTCGGTGAGCATCTTCAACGCGATTACCTGTACAAACGCGATGTCCACTCGATCGAGATGACGGTCTCGCTTTTCAACAGCTTCGTTCTGCATAAGTCCACCGGGGAAACTTTCCTCCTCGTCGAACTACTCTCTAAAGAAAAACCCCGCGCCGGACGTGAATCGCCCTTGAATTTAGTCCTTCTCCTCGATAAATCGCACTCAATGTTCGGCGGACCGATAATTGAGGTTATCAAGGCCGCGAAAGTTGTGATCGACCAGCTTACCGGCCGCGACAGCCTGACAGTGATCGCGTTCGACCAGGACGCGAAAGTGGTTTTGTCTAGTCGAAGGGTCCTGAATAAAGATGAGGCAAAACGAAGGCTGGACAGAATCGACGTCGAGGGCGGCTCGACCGATCTCCATGCCGCGCTGAAACTCGGACTGAAAGAGATGCGCGAATTATCCGCCGAAAATTCGATCGATAAAATTGTTCTCCTGACCGACGGCCGTCCGACCCACGGCGAGACTTTAGATCAGAATTTCTTCCAGCTCGCCGAAACCATACGGGAAAAAGGCGGAAGCGTAAGCTCGGTCGGGGTCGGGCTCGATTACAACGAAGACCTTCTAAGTTCAGTCGCGCGGTTGTCGGGCGGAGGGTTTTATCACTCGGCGCGCCCGCGTGAGATCAAAAAAATCTTCAAGAAAGAAATCGCGCATTTTCTTAACGTCAGCCACAGAAATCTCGAGATGGTGATCACCCCGCGTAAGTGGGTCAGGGTCAAGGAAATTTTCGGCCTTCCGCACCGGTTCGAGAGTGGAAAACATATCGTGCAATTACCGGATCTCGAAAAATATACCGAGCAGTCGGTCCTTTTAACTCTTCAATATGAAAATCACCCGGCCGGACTATTCAGGATGATCGATGTTAAAACCGTTTACTATCATGTCAGCACCGGGATCGAGAGTGAATTGTCCGGATGGGCGGCGGCAAGGTATGTCGACGATCCTACAATAATCAAGCGCGGGAAAAATCCGAGGGTCGATAAAGCTCTGCTCCGCCGAAATGTCAAGAGCGATCTTATTTCAACGATCAGGGGAATTCGTACGAGAGTCCTTAGTGTCGATGACGCGCAGGACCAGTTGAAGGACTACCAGCGGACCTTGATTCTTTCCGGGAACACAAAGGAAGCAAGGGAACTCGGGGAAGCTATCCAGCAACTCGCGAAAGGCCGCGAGGAGGACGCGTCCAAAACTCTCTCCCAGTCGACCTTCTCCCTTGACAGGGGAAAACGGGACACTGAGATCGAAAATGGACCCGAACCTGATCAGGCGGGTGATGATGAATGAGTGCCTGCCCGATTTGCAGAACCGAAAATCCCGATCCGGAAGAATGGTGCACCGACTGCGGATGGCTGATGTCGCAGCAGGCCCCCGATTCAGGGACCTCCGATGATGTCGATATCCAGGATGAAATACCTTTCAAGGCATTCGTAATCCTGCCCGAACGCGGCAGCACAATGCTCAGGAAAGCCCGTACAATAGTGGGACGCGAATTCGGGGATATTTTACTTCCTGAAGACCTGAACGTGAGCAGGATTCATTTCGCCCTGATCGCCGAACACGGCGGCCTGTATGTGGAAGACCTTCGCAGCTCCAATGGATCACTCCTGAACGGCGTAAAAATCCCTCCCGGAAGACGGTATCTTCTTTCCGACGGCGATGTCATCACTGCCGGCGACAGCGCTATCAAGGTCGAATTCAAGGGTATCGAGAAAGAGGGTGAGGAAGTTCCTGGACTGTATCTTGTGGATGAAGAGGGCAATAAAACCAGGCTCAGGCAGGGAGATAACACGGTCGGACGGCTTCCGTTGAATACGATCACGATTGAATCCAGCCCGTATGTAGCGCGCGAGCATGCCATCCTGTCGCTCGAACAGACCCCATCCGGCATGCTTTTCCTCTATCTCTCCGACATGGGTTCATCGAACGGGAGTTTCATCAACCACAAGCCCGCCCCGGCGCATACGAAGGTCAGAGTCAAGGTCAACGATGAGGTCTCATTTGCGGATGTAACATACCGGATTCTCGAAATCGAGCGGGAGGAGGATTGAAAGGTTGTTCTGCCCCGACTGCGGACTCGAAGCGCCCGATGATAACAGCTTCTGCCCGATCTGCGGGTACCCGCTTGCTAAACTTGCCGGGCGAATCGAGCAGGATAAAATCGACGGCATGGGCTGGGCGGAAAAAATTGTTGGGAAACCGCAATTTGAGGAGAAACCACCAGGCGATGAGAAGGTGGTTTCATTCATTACAGGAAAGGAAGCTCCCCCTCCAGAGGAAGAAAAAAAAGGGCTCTTCTGCGAGAGATGTGAGAAGAGGATCGATATTGGAGTGATGTGCGCTAGCTGCGGCGACCGCCTGCCGTTCCATTCGGATTTCGATCCTTTCCTGCCATCGGCAATTACAAGTTTCTGGAAAATGGCCCTGGCACCCGGGAGTTTCGCGATTAATTTCCCCTACCCGATCAAGGGCGGGATCATTCAGCCCGTACTTTATCCCGGAGTAGCCGCGGCGATTTTTATACTGACCCTCCCGCTGGTCTATTTTCACCTTCTCTTCAGGCCGGGAGAACGAGCCTTATACTTGATTCCGGTTATCATCGGATTCGTCCTGTCCATGCTGGTTATCCCGGTTCTTGTGTACCTGAGTTCAGGATTAATTCACTTTGTCGCGCAATTGATCGGTGGGAAATGCCAGTTCAGAAGAACGATCAGAGTTTTTGCCGCCGGGATTCTGTGGATTTTAATCCTTGGAATTATCCATAACCTGATCAGGTGGGGAATGTTTTTTCTGAAGCCCCTGTTAATAGAATACATCCAGCCGTATTTCAGTCAGGGTCCTTTGGATACGGGCAATAATGACTGGGTACGGCAATTAGTGGTTTTCGGTTTGTTAATAATCGGATGGTTGTACACCTGGGCTTTTGGAAGCCTCTACAGATTAAGATGGTGGGTCGCTATCGTTTTTACATTCGCTACTTATATCCCGATTCTATGGATCCCCTGGGTTTATCTACTTGTAATCCTTCCACTGAGAGCAAGCGGTCTGTTTTGAGAATGTACAGACCGGGGACACCTCTTTTCGCCCGTCGAAAAGCAGGTGTCCCCGATTATCCTTGACGGTTATATCCTGAATTCCTTTGGGATCCCCATGTGATAGAATAAATATGCGACAGATTTTGTTTATAGACGATATTATTAATGTTATTAAATCAGATTTAAAGTGCCTTCAAAATCAGGAAAATTTGATAATCGCGAACTGATCGGCCTTTTTGTCGCAGTCCTTGCCGGGTTCCTGATTCGATTCTTCCTCGCCCGGTATGAAACCGAAGTTGGCGTCGATAGCGTCCATTACCTCCTCATGGGCGACAATATCGCGCGCGGGGTTGGAATCGATACATGGGACACGACCGGCGGGCGATGGATCATGCCCCCCACAATCCCGATTCTCGTTGCAATATTCAGGCTTTTCGGTGCCGGGCTTGAATGGGCGGGACATCTCGCGAGTGTGACCGCCGGGTCCGCTCTCCTGATACCGATTTATTTCCTGACAAGACGGCTTTTCAATACCACCACTGCGCGGATCGCTGTCTGGCTTGCGGTTTTCACACCAATCCTGGTTGACTATTCAGTTGTAATCCTGACCGAAAACCTGTTCGCGACATTCGTACTGGCGATGCTCGTATTCACCCACAGGGCATTTTCCGAAAATGGCAGGCTTCTCGATTCTTTCCTTTCCGGTATTTTCGCTTCGTTTGCTTTCCTGACCAAGACATTCGGAATTTTTCTTGTCCCGTTTCTCGCACTCGGCTATTTACTCTCGAAAGGTGGACATTCAAAATCCAGGCCATTACATCAGGGACTACTCGCGATTCTCGGTTTCCTGGTCCTTGCGGTTCCCTACTGGGTCGTCCTTCACCAGCAATCGGGACAATGGGCTATCGACGGCAAGGGGCTCGGGCAGGCCTCAAGGATTTATTCCCAAAACCTGGCGGAAGAACATATCGATCCGAGATATACAGGCCAACTCACTCAAGACGGGTCCGATTTTGCTATCAATATTAACCCGGAAGGCACTCATCCCGACTGGGCGACCCCTGCCGCCATCGGACAGAGTTTCGTGAAAAAATACATCCAGAAACTTGTCCGAATCTACCAGGATTTTCCGTTCACACCCACCTACCCGAACAACATTCTTCTGTTGTACCTGTTTCCGACCATACTGCTGGGACTGGGGATTTTCACCGGGCCGGGACGATGGGTAGAACGCCAATCGGACAGGTTTTTAGTTTTCTGGCTCTGCCCGTTTATATTCTGCATCCCGATAATTTTCATCGAGGTCAGGTACTTTATCCCTGTCATTCCCTTACTGATCCCATTCATGGCAAGGGGTGTCGAGGTTATCGCCAACTGGATCATGACACGTTTCCCGGGATCGGGGAAGGACCCTGAATCAAAACGGATTGGTACTGTTATAACTGTGATTACAATTATTTTCGCGATTCTCGCGCTTCCCAAACTGACCTATAAAGTTACCAATTGGGACAAGCCGATGGTGTCGTATAATCCCCGAAAAGTAGCCGCCGAATGGCTTCTCGACCATGGTTACCAGCCTGAGAAAATCATGGAGTATGCTCATTCTGTCAGTTTTTACTCGGGTGCAGAGAGTATTCTTATTCCACAGGGCGGCATTGAAGATGTTGTACATATCGCGCGTAAGTACGATATCGAAATTCTTTCACTCGATGAGTTTTTCGTAGAGAGATCGCACCGTCGCCCGAAAATTGAATTCCTGTTCGACCCCGACAGTAAACTACCTCCAGAGCTTGAAAGAATTTACGTCGATGAAACACATAATGAACTGCATCATTTTCTATTCAGAATCCGGTCCCAGGCAGAGCTTGATGGAACCGATAACCCGCCATAAACCGTGCCTGAACTATTTCTCTCAATCCCGCTAGCGTTACTGATCATACTGGCATGTCATGAAGCCGGACGCCTCATCCTGCGCATTCTCGATCTCCCGCCTCAACCGATCAACCGGGCTATATTCAAATTCGCGCTCGGCTTAATCGCAATCGAATTCGTTCTCAGCATCCTTGGAATTACAGGTCTTCTGTTGAACTGGCTGATGTGGCTCCTTTTAATCGGACTTCTGGCAAGCGCTTTAAAATTCGGGCGTGAATCGATATCATCGACAGTATCCGCGTTAAAATCCATATGGCGTGAATCTGTAAAAATTCCCCTGAATGCGATCCTCGTCTGGGTCATC
>DAOVJF010000278.1 GCA_030673355.1 Planctomycetota bacterium
ACTATCAAAATGATAGCTTTTGTAGGGTTTTGTTAGGTTTGGTAACTTCGGAACTTCGAGGAAAAGGCAGGTTTCCTTGATATGCAATGGTAAAGTCAGGTTTCCGGATGTTTAAAATTAAAGTGAAAAATGTTTTCGATTATCGAGATTCTAATAAATCAGTTACCGATGCCGGCAGTTCGCCATCGTTAATCATGAACGACCGGCAGCGCATTTCTTCTTCTTCAAGCTTTCTCTGGCTTTCGTTAAATTCCTCAAGCCTTTCCTTAAAGGCTTTTGACACATCGTCAAGCAGGGAAGTGTCGATCCCCGTTTTAATATCCAGCCGGTGCATTATATCGACAACATCTTCAGTTGAAACAAGTCCATGATTGAAATGAGTCGAGTAATACGGCCTTCTCCCGGGGATCATCTCGCCATCGATCTTATTCGCCGGCTCCCCACCGATTCCCGACAATGCCGATTCGAAACGAATGATCCCGGCCTTTAACGCGGCTATTACATTCCTTAATCCCTCGTCCATGTTCTTTGTGTGAAAATGAGCGACATGCAGTTTGCGATCGGAATAATCTCTCCCGTCCGGACCCTTACCCATGATCTCCGGATCGGTCACCATGCTGAAATACGTATACGCGTCATTGTAATCGGTCAGTGACCCGTCGTGATCCGCATGTTCGATATCGTCGGCGCCGATATCAAGGAATCTTTTGACAAATTCAATCGCCTTATCCAGCGACGGTACAAAATCCTTGAACGGGCTTCCCCAGATTGTGCTTACCGTGCCGTTTACCAGGATTCCGGCCTCGTGCGCAACCTTGATACTTTCCTCCGACATCTCCCAGTGATCATCAAGTTCCATTCCCGAATTTGCTTTATGATGTTTTGCGCACGTTGAGACCATCTGAAGTATCCTGTCGGGACCATAGCCTTTCAAACGCGCATCGATTGCCCGGTCAACAGCTTTCCTGGTTATTGTAACTGCGGTTAATTCGACAAAATCCCCTTTTTCAATTTCTTCCCTCGTTTTGTTTTGCTTCAACAAATGCCCGACTTTCTCGCTGTTTACAAGGCGCTTGAAGACTTCATCTATATCGTTAAACAAAGGCATAAGTTTCGGATGCCCATAATTGGCCACCTCAACCCTTTTAAAACCGGAAAGGATAAGCCCTTCCAGGAACCTGACTTTATCGTCGGTCGATACGATAGTCTCCAGGGATTGAAGGCCGTCACGGACGCTGATCTCCGATAGCTCTACAATTTTCGGGGTACCCAGCTTTGTTAAATAAGGTCCATTTGTGTTTTCGGGAAGAGTAGTCATTTTCAAACCTCAAAAGTGGTTAATAATTTTCCAATTCGCAAGATGTCCGGATACTAAATCGCGAACGTATGATACCCCTTTTTAACTTCCTCCATCAAGGAGGCAGTCCCATGCTGGCTATTTAAAACCATATTTTCATAATTTTAAGGTAGAATATCCCGCGATGCAGGATTCGTCCCATATCCAGACTCTCCATCTTCTTCCCGAGCTTAAAGAAGGCGGGCTTGAGCGCGGCGTTATCGAGAAGGTAACCTGGCTTGAGAATCACGGCGTAACCTCGATTGTCGTAAGTGCGGGCGGGATATGGCTCGACAGGCTCAATAAAGCGGGAATAAAGCATATTGAGCTTCCAATTCACAAAAAGAATCCTTTCTCAATATTTTCATGCGCGAGGAAATTAACCGGAATAATTGCCCGGGAAGAAATCCATCTTGTATGCGCGCATTCGAGGGTGCCGGCATGGGTCGCGCATCTCGCGACACGGAAAGGGAACAAGCACGATCCCCCTCTCGTAATCGAGGCGCAGGCGTACTACGAACCGTTCTGGTATTCACGCGTGATGTGCCGGGGAGAACGTATAATTGCGACATCCGGCATGATTCGCGACCACATGATCTCTCTCGGTTGTGATTCACCCAGAATTGCCGTCGTTCCCAGGGGATTTTCAAAAGCCGACTTCATAACTCCGGATTCCGGGGCAGGGACCCGTCTACGTGAAAAATGGGGCATACCGCCGGACTCTCAACTTATCGTTGGGGTGGGACGCATTACACGTTTGAAGGGATGGGATTTACTTATCGAGGCCCTTGCCATGATGCCCGATCCCAAACCGTACTGTGTTTTCGTCGGTTCGGCACACGGGAGGAAAGAAAAATACCTGGACGAGCTTAAATTGACCGCGAGAAACTTTAATCTCCATGACCGGGTTAAATTTGCTGGTCACATGGGAAATATGCCCATCGTTTACGCTGCTGCGGATTGTGTCGCGATGCCGTCACGGATCGCTGAAGCATTTGGACGGGTTGTAGTAGAGGGGATTGTGTCCGGTACCCCGGTTATTTCGACACATGGATGCGGTGTTGCTGAATTTCTGGGCGATGAATTTGAGGATTTTCTCATCCCCATGAACGATTCAAAAGCGCTGGCTGATAAAATTCTGGAAGTCCTGAACGACCCTGAAAGTACGCATGGAAAAATCGAAATTATCGCCGGACGAATTTTTAAAAACCTGACTATCGAAAATTCAATGTGGGCGACGATCGATGTATACCGCCAGGTCTGCCCCGACCTTCCCTGGCCCAAACGCGGTTGAATTCCAACCTGATCGGTTAAATCCGGACTTAGTTTCCCTTCCGATTACGAATCCTTCCGTATGGAAACACAAGTAAAAAAATTAAAGCCAGCGTACAGACAGAGATCCATATTCCCAGATAGAAACTCCGTGGAACATACCTGAACTCAACCGTATGTTCCCCCGCTGGAACGAAAATCGCCCGGAAAGCGAAATCGGAGGGGTAAATTTCAGTTTCCTTACCGTCCAGCCAGGCTTCCCATTCAGGAAACCATCCATCGCGAAGAACCAAATAACAATCTTCCGGCGCGTTGACATCTATCGAAATGTATTCAGGATCATCTTGCGTGAATTCAATATCACCGATAGAAATTTCAATGTCATCCTCTGTTTCAAAATCTTCAGGAAATGCAAAAGTGCGATTTTCCTCTGCGGGATTTTCAACCACCACGACATTAATTCTCCGGGCGGCCCAGTTCGCGGCCTGCACGAGCGGACTGTCATCCGGATCGCTTGCATACGCGATCCGTCTTGTTAGAAACGCTCTCGGTTCCGGCTCATCGACCTCCCAGACCTGGATGAAATCCTTCATATCGTCCGTGCCATCCTTGTTGCCGTCGTAACGGTCGTCCCATCTCAGTGTACATCCTTGCTGAGAATCATCCGGTAACTCACCGAGCGAGATGATCCAGCGGATTCCCATTTTCCTGAACCTAGGATGATATATAGTCGACGGTGCCTCGAATGCCATCAATGCCCGGTAGCTCATGAACGAATCCTCGAAAAGCGTGCAGTATTCTATAAACCGCCTCGGGACCAAAGAATCGTATCCGCCGACATCCAGAAGCCTGAGCGGAATATGGAGGTTCGGGATAAACGGACTTTTCTGCTTCTTGTCGGGATTGAAAGGCGTATCGAGCAACGCCCATCGAGCGACCCTGTTCCCGCCCCCGGCTTCACTGATATCGACAGTCATATTCTCATCCACCCACCCGGTGAACGGTGTTTCGGGAGTGTAATTTAATTCGGAATAAACAGGCTGCAAATACCAGAACGTTATCAGGGAGAATACCAGCACTCCAAGTGTTGTCCCCCACATCAGGAGTTTGAATTTACGCGGTAGAAAAATCCCGATTGCAATCAACATTGTCAGGAATATGAATGCTACAAGATAAAACCTGTGAAATCCGCTGTACGAAAGCAGGTTCGGATCGGCGACTTCATTCAGGATCGGGAGATTAATTACAGGCGCGACCTTGAGAAACCGGTATGTGAACCAGATACAGGTTCCGGCGAAAATAATCGTCAGGATTTTCGCTGGAGTTTTCAGACTGTATTTCTCACCGAGGAACGAATCGAGTCCGATTGCCGCTAAGAGGTACATTATAAGATTCAACACCTGGATCGGCGGGATTATACTGACTCGCCATCCGGGCAGATAATCCAGAAGGGCAATTTGAAATGCCGGTTGCCAGATCAGGATTGCGTACAAGAGGCCGGGTATCGCCAGGAGTATCGCCCTTGGCCTGAGAGAGAAAATCCCGATCAGCCCAAGAAAATAAACGATAATGCCCCCGTATTTCCATGCATGCGCCGTGCCTCGTCCGTTGATCGGGAGAAGTGTATCCGTCCGGTCCCCGAATCGCTCCAGTATTGGGTCGTGCCCGATTTCCTCGGGAGAAGTAATCAACAGCCTTATATCCGGTTCAGACGTGCGATCGGTGAATCCGGCGATTTTCCGCACTGTCTCCCCGGAGTAATTAATCGTGGGGACGGTCGAAATTGCCGACACCCCGAACCCGATCACGTAAACAGCTATCAGAACAAGCAGAGGAACAGTCCAGTGAAGACCACCCGTCCGTCTGCGCATGATCCATCGCCCGATAAAATAAATCACGATGAAGTAACTGAAATGGACAATCGTGATCGGGTAGCCGGTCATGAGGATCATGCCCATGATAAATCCCGCGATCCCGATATATTTCGCCGATGGTTTTTCAATAAATCCCTCGAGTGCCCACAAAAGCCACGGGAACCCTATAGTGCCCAGAAGTTGCGGCGGGAATGGAAGGAAATGCGC
>DAOVJF010000585.1 GCA_030673355.1 Planctomycetota bacterium
ATCGAAATATCCTGTACCCATGTATTCGCCGACAACATAGATATTTCCGGAGTCGTCAATGCAGACTCCAAAGCCGGTATCTCCATTTATCCCGCCCCAGGTTCGTGTCCAGCCGGGTTGGACGATACCGAAAAAACCGTCACTCAGGTCGTTCACGCTGGTATTACTTGCCCAGGATATCCTCATGCGCACGATATCGGAAAAATCAGAAGGGATGGGGTCCCACATGTAGCTTCCATCATTCTCCTCCCATGAGGCAATCGAGATGTCATCGGAGACGAAGTTATCCTTTGAGTACCTGATATGTACGAAACCGGGAGCATTTGAGATCCAGGTTATTTCCTCAGGACCTCCGGCTACGAATTCCTCGCCACCGTTTGGAATGAGGATTTCGATCCACGGCTCGGCAATTGTGAAATTCACGTCCGACATGTCGGACACAGTTGGATCTTCGGTTGATGTGATCCTGACCTTGACTGTTTCGGAAGGGTCAAACGGGATATCCTCCCACATGAAAGTGCCATCGTTTACCTCATCGGTCGTGACTGTATTGGTATCCGCGATGAAATTATCCTTGGAGTACTCAATGAAAACCGTTCCGGTAACGGACTCTGAACTCCACGTGATCTCTTCGTCTGATCCACTTATCCATACCTCTCCACCATTGGGTGAGAGTACTAAGATACCAGGTACGATAACTTCTTCGTTAACTGTCAACCAACGAGACTGGTAGGCGATCATTACAATGTGCTCAGGTGATAACTCATTCGCGTTATCCTCAACGCTTACAAGACACAGGTAATTTCCCATAGCAACCAGGTTGTCATTTCCAATTGTTATTTCATATGTCGAATACCCGCCTCCAATCGAAACAAATGCTGCCTCTTGAGTACCATCGAAAAGTTCCGGACATTCAACGAGCGGTTCAGCATGCGATCCCTTCCCCTGCCAGTCGTAGACATCAATAATAAGTTTCGTTTCACCACCCACATCCGTTAAGCCGACCCCGACCGGTTCCTCGTTAATTTCAACCTTCCATGGCTCAATACAATTCGCGGTAACCGGAAAATCGGTCATCGGGTCAACAACCGGATCGACATCCGGCATATCCCACGATGCATCGACCGCGTAGCCCAGCACAAATTCACCCGCCGGCAACCCCAGGCTGTACGTTTGTGTTACCGAATCCGCTGAGTACAGTGCGTTCCGTGTGTTTGCGGGATCGTCAGTAATGTGCCGAATAAATCCATTCAGGTCGGCATCCGGGACAGTTTCAGTCGCGAATTTACCCTCAAAATATGTGAAAAAATCCCCAGCCGCACCGAGAGTCGATCCGTTGTAAAGCTGTGTATATCCTTCAGCGTTTCTTAATTCACCATCACCCATCAAATTATCCGACATCGTCAATCCAGATGCAGGGAATGAGTGACTTCCATTAAACATCATGATTCCACGGACATCGAAAACTGTAAATATCAGTTCATCGAACGGATGAGTAATTTCGATGTCAACATCCAGCACACCAGGCTCCGGAAAGTTAAAGTCGACAATTTTGAAACAGTTGGTGCACGGCCCGACCTCGAGGAATTTAAGAATATTGATATGCATCTCCCCCGCACGCACCGGAACCACTTCCACGATTGGACCATCAGGATTGTCCGCGTCGACATAGATCAGGTTGTAAAGAAACAGGTAGTGATTATTTTC
>DAOVJF010000212.1 GCA_030673355.1 Planctomycetota bacterium
ATGACAGTATTATCCGGATTTGCCAGTTTGGTTCCAATGGCAATGGGTATCGCCCGGCCGTGGAGCGAGTTAAACCCATATGTGCTCATATATCCGGGTATTCTGGAGGAGCAGCCGATACCGGAAATTGTTGCTATTTTATGCTTAGGAATCCTTAGTTCAGCGAAAGCTTTTGTCATCGATGTCAGGACCGCGAAATCGCCGCATCCGGGACACCAGATCGGTTTCAGTTCACTTTTGAAATCCTTCGGCTTCATTTCATTAGAGTACATAGTGTTCACCCCTCAGGATCAGGCTGACTTTCGGAGGTTTGCCGAGGTCGTAGATACCTTCCGGATCTATAATTTCCTTCTGCTCGGGTTTTATGGACTCGTCGCAATGCTCGATTACGAGATTCAGGATATCCTCGAGCGGAATCAACGATCCACCGCTTCTCCTGTAATGGACGACGGTCGACGGGAGCTGCATCTGGCTGCGGATGTACTGAAGGAACTGCCCGGAGTAACTCATCTCGACGACAATTAAATTTGTCAGTGTGGAAAACCAATCCTCAAGCTCATCGACCGGAAGCGGAAACAGCATTCTAGGGACCATCCCGACGACATCGATCCCAGCCCTCGAACATAAATGAGTTGCTTCGCGGATAACCCCCTTAGTGCTTCCCCAGCCGAGGATCCCGAGTGTCGCGCCCTTTTGACCGTAGTAGCGCCACAACGGGAATCGTTCAATAATGTGATTGGCTTTTTCGAAACGTTTACGGGTCTGCATTTCGTTGAGGGCGTGTGTCGATGTGGGATAGCCATTTTCCATATGCGAAATTCCGGACGCGAGGTACTCTCCATTTTCGATACCGGGATAAGTCATAGGGCTGACGCCGGTTTTGGTTAATTTGTAACGTTTGAAATCCAGGAGGTCTTTTTCTTTAGGGAGTTTCCGGCCGGCAACCGGGATACGGTTGGGGTCGAGAGCGGGGAAACCGGCTTTTCTCTGTCCGAGGAACTGGTCGGACAAAACAATAACGGGAACCTGGAAACTCTCCGAAATTGAGAAGGCATGATGGATAATGTCGTAGCAGTCCTCGACATCGCACGGCGCCAGGACGACCTTGAAATTGTCACCGTGCCCGCCATAGATGGCCTGCATGAGGTCGGCCTGTTCGCTTTTGGTGGGGATTCCGGTGGCGGGTCCGCCGCGCTGGACATTTACGAGAACCATGGGAATCTCAGAGATTACAGCGAGCCCAAGCATTTCCTGCATCAGGCTGACACCGGGACCGGAAGTCGCGGTCATGGATTTTACCCCCGCGTAACTTGCGCCGACAGTCATGGCAATCGCGGCGATCTCATCCTCCGCCTGAACGACAGTCCCGTCATACATCGGCATGAGATTCGTGAGGATTTCCATGATCTCGGTAGCAGGGGTGATGGGGTAACCGGCCATGAACCTGCAACCGGCGTTCAAAGCACCGATCGCGATCGCTTCGTTTCCGGTCATGAGAAGATTCGGGGGGGCGGTAGTGTAGAAAAAGTTGACCGGGTGGGCTAGATCTATATTTTTTTGTGAATATTCTTTACCGACCATAAGCGCTTTGGTGTTGAGGTCGATCAAAGCCTGGCTTTTACGTTCGAAACGGTGGAGAATCGCGTTTTCAAGGCCCTCTTCCGGCAGATTGAACATATCGCAAAGCACGCCCAGCATTACAATATTTTTAGTGAGGGCATTCCCGACCTCGTCCTCCGCAAGACGGAGGAACGGAATTTTCAAGATGGCGGGATTCAGACCGGATTCAATTGGAATCTCATGCGGTTCAAGTTCATCGGATTCCGGGTAGAGAATAACGCATTGGTCTTTAAGCACAAGCTCACCCTTAAAGAGCTTGAAATCTTTCCAACTGAAACAAACCAGGACATCAAGCTTGTCGCCCTGTGAATGTACCCGGTTGGCCCCCATGCGCAAGCGAACGCTGGTTTCTCCACCCCGGATGACAGGTCCGTAACTTTTGGTGAGAATGCAGTGAAGGCCCTCGTGCGCCGCCGCGGACGCGATGATCTCACCTGCAGCGATAATACCATCGCCACCGGAACCGACAATTCCGATCGTAATCTGATTGGTCTTACGGGTTTCCCACTGTTCGACCTTATTTTTAACAGGTGTTTCAGTAATTTTCATGGTATTCCCTTGATTATAACCCACATCACACCCCGGGGGTTTTCTCTAACTTAACATCTTCAATTCCCGGAATTGTGATAAGTTTCTCTCTCAGGTCCGGGCTGTAAATAATTTCAGTACCCAATCCGTTCGAAATAACCACCTCGCGCCCATGGAGCGGGAACCTGAACCGAACCGGAGTCGGTCCCCTGCTCATTTTAAGCTTACCTTTCAGGGAGTTTATACTGGATTTTTCAGCGGTTTCAAGGTCGAGGAAGATATCAACAAAAACCCCGGACCCTCTTGGTTCGATCGGTTCATAATACCCGGTATCATCCTCAAGAATTGTGTCAATAAGGGGAGCATCGACCTCGGTCATTTCGGTCGGTGATTTCTGCTGGATCCATGCCCCCGAATCCGGGTTATACTTCCAGATCTCCTCGGCGAATAATTCAACCTGCTTTCTCGGACGCTCATTTTCTTCAGTACTCTCAAGTTCCTCGGCTTTCAATTTACCCTTTACCAGGACAAACGCCTCGGATTCAACCAGGCCGCCGAATTTTTCATAGGCCTTTGGGAAAATAATCCCCTCAATTTTTCCCGAAAGGTCCTCGAGGCTGAACTTGGCATAATATTTCATGGACCTCTTGGTAATTCGTTTGCTGACCCATCCGAACATACCGCCCACACGCACCGACGCGCCATCGTTAAGTTCCACCAGGTCGGCGATATTCTGGCGTGTATACTCCTTGATGTTCTCCCAGACCGAATCGAGCGGATGCCGGGAGAGATAAAAACCGATGGAGGCCTTTTCCAGCCTGAGAAGTTCAGAGGATGAATATTCGTCTAAATTCTCGAGCGCCGGACCGGGAGCTATCGAACCCGCTCCGCCAAACAGCCCCACCTGCCCTCTCGATTCATCCTCCTGGTGTTTTTTGGCGTGATCGAGCGCATACCCAATCGCTACAAGATTACTCCGCCTGTTTCCCTCGATTTCATCAAAAGCTCCGGCATTAATCAGCGCTTCGATAACTCCCTTATTTACGAGGTGGGGATCGGCGTTCTTAGCAACGTCATAGATATTTTCAAATGGACCGTTGGTTTCCCTTCCCCGGACAATGGATTCAACCGCGAGGTTACCGACACCCTTGAGCGACGCGAGCCCGTAGCGTATCCCATCACCCTCGATCGTGAATTTCGGCGAGGATTTATTAATGTCGGGCGGATAAACAGGAATTCCCTTCTGTTTCATTTCATCGCATATCCGGGCAATTTTATCCTGATCGTGCATTTCGGATGTCATGTAAGCGGCGTAAAATTCGAATGGATAATTCGCCTTCATATAGGCGGTCTGATAAGCGATCAAGCCGTACGCCGCGGAGTGCGCCTTGTTGAAACCATAACCGGCGAACGCTTCCATCTCGATCCAGATTTCCCTCGCGGTTTTCCTGTCGACCCCTCGTTCTTCGGCACCCTCAAGAAACTCCGCCATGTATTTCGATATATTTTCACGATCGACTTTCTTGCTGATGAGTTTCATCACGACTGTAGCGATGCCAAGATCGAGTCCGCCGAGCGCCTGAAGAATCAGGCTGATCTGCTCCTGGTAAGTCAGGACGCCATAGGTTTCCTCAAGAATTGGCTTGAGCAGTTCTGTCTTAACCGTGATTTCCTCTTTCTTATTTTTCCTTCTTGCGTACGATGTATGGAGGTTGTTCTCCATGGGCGCTGGACGAAACAGAGCGATTGTCGCGATCAGGTCGTCGATCATGTCAGGTGCGATCTGCATCAGGAGGTCGCGCATCCCGCCGCCTTCCATCTGGAACACACCGAGCACATCGCCTTTCGCGAGCATATTGAAAGTTTTCTTATCGTCCAGCGGAATTTTTAAAAGGTCGATTTCGATGCCCCTGGAATTTTTAACGTTTTCGCATACCTCCCGGAGATAGGTCAGGGTCCTGAGTCCAAGGAAATCCATTTTGACGAGACCGATATTCGCCGCGTCGTCCATGGAATACTGGCAGACAGCGCCCGAGTCCTTGTCCATGATCTGAACCGGTGCATGATCCCATATCGGATCCCCACAGATAATCACACCTGCAGCATGGACACTCGCGTTCCGCGCAAGCCCTTCAACCCGTCTCGCGGTATCGATCCAGATTTTTGAAAGTTCTGATTTCCCGTACTCGGTTTTAAACTCCGGACTCTTCTTAATTACGTTTTCAAGGTCCATTCCGAACGGGACCTGTTTTGCCACACGGTCGACATCGCCAAGCGGGATATCCATAACGCGCCCGACATCCCTGAGTGCGGCACGGGCTTTTAATCTGTTGAATGTAATGATCTGGCAGACATGTTCTTCGTTGTAAAGTTTCTTGACATAATCAATCACGTCCGCGCGCCCGACAGGATCAAAATCAATGTCTATATCGGGAGGGCTTTTCCTTGCCTGGTTCAGGAACCGTTCAAAATGAAGTCCATACTTAATCGGATCGATATCGATTATCCCCAGTGCATAGCTGACAAGGCTACTCGCCGCACTTCCCCTGCCCGGCCCAACCAGAATCCCGTGTTCCTTGGCCCATTGCACGAAGTCGGCAACAATCAGTAAATAACTCGCGAATCCCATATCGCAGATTACATTGAGCTCATATGCAAGACGCTCGCTGTAAATTTCAGGAACGCCATTTTCGAACCTGTCAGCCATCATTACTTCAGATTTCATCCTGAGATAATCTTCCGGCATTTGATCGTCTGACGGTTTAAACTCCGGGAAATGGAAAGATTTACCAAGTGTCGGGCTGAAATTAACCATCTCTGAAACCCGGACGGTATTCTCAATCGCTTCAGGAACATGGCTGAATCTCTGAGCCATTTCATCGGGCGATTTGAAATAATGGTTAGGCGAGTAAGCCCCGAAACGGTCCGGATCATCCAGTTTTTTACCGGTCTGGACACAGATCATGACATCCTGAATATAGCGGTCATCCGGTTTTAGAAAATGGCAGTCGTTTGTCGCGACGGTTTTCAGTCCGAGATTCTCCGCAAGCTCGATCAGAAGGGGCATTACACGTTTCTGTTCATCAAGTCCGTGATCCTGGATCTCGATGTAAAACCTGTCGGGACCGAAAGTGTTTTTATAAAATTCGGCGACCTCAATCGCTTTCTCTTTTTTATTCGAGAGAAGCCACCTGTTGATTTCACCCTTCAGGCATGCCGAAAGAGCGATGAGCCCATCGGAATATTGAGTCAGGAGCTCGTGATCGAGTCGGGGTTTGTAATAGAAGCCTTCAATAAATGCGCGGCTGACAAGTGTCGCGAGATTCCTG
>DAOVJF010000568.1 GCA_030673355.1 Planctomycetota bacterium
CCCTTACGATGGCGCACTCCCTTACGATAATGCACTCCCTTACGATGGCGCACTCCCTTGCGATGGTGCACTCCCTTGCGATGGTGCACTCCCTTACGGTCGTGCCTCTGTAAACTAAATCAGACAACAGAATCAGACAACAGAATCAGAGGCACGACCGTAAGGAAGTGCATCATGGTTTGCCATACCACCTAATCAGTAGCCCAACCGCCAGGGAGTACATTAAAAATCCCCGCCAATGAAGACGGGGTAGATTAATTCCCAGGATTTATAAAACCGGTTAGATACTACCTATAACAATCCGGCGTTGGTTTAAGGTCCGGCACCTCCGACCAACGTGTTCCACGCCAGCGGTACATCCTGCAGCAGGAACTGTACTCGTCCGATGAACAGGCTGACACGAGCCATGACTGTATATCCGAACGATGCGCCGAATGCTATCATGATAAACCAGATACCGATGGTCCCGAGTTGTCCGACCACTCCCTTATGCTCAATTGAGAAATAGAAGTAGAAGAGGACAGCGATAACAGCGATGAAAATAACCCACAGGCCGAAATTCGCAAGTGCGACCTCGCCAGTGCTCATTCCCGTTGTGTCCTGTACCCAGAGCACAGTGATGGTTGAATGAAGCTGCTCCATGATATTTGAACTCAGAACGGCTGGAATCGCGAGACCGGAACCGCTACCGATTGTGAAAGCCATTGGAGTACGGCTCAGCCACCCAATCTGCCGTATGAATCGGGCAAGCATGAGTAATCCCAGTATCATCGGAATTATTATCACGAAATCGTGCTGTCGGAAAAGCGGGTTGTAAAATTCAGGCAACAGCACGTTCCACCACATGAGGTTGAGCATGTATCCAACTGAAATACCGACGTACAGATGTTCACCGAATTTGTAGAAAAAGTTATCCTTGTAGAGGAAAGAGAACATCATTAACGTTAACGCGGCACCCACAAATATTCCTATTGATTGTGCAATTGTCAGTACCATTTTACCTCCCCCTCTTTTTAGTAATAAAGAATAAGATATTGGAAAATACAACTAAAAATATTACCAGCACGTGCACAGATGACTGTGCTGCCATACCGGCCAGTGCTTTGCCGGGATGTCCTGAAAGCTGTTCATATTCTGCGGCACCTTTCAATCCACCCATCAGGCCGTTAATCTGGCCCGTGTTCAGGTATGGATAATACTGTGTCGCGGATACCGCAGTACATCCGGCGCCCATCAGGAAATGATATCTCTGGACCCCGTAAGCGACCCACCAGTCGATTGTTGATCCGGCGGCAAGATCGATTACATAAGCCAGGTCAGTCAGAGTATCAATGCCTTCCATAATGGGCATATTGTTGGTTGAGTTTCCCCTGAAATCTGATGGGAATGCATTCTGGAGATTAATTCCAGCCTGAATAATGTTGTACGCGCCACCAACTTTGTACCCATAATTTATGTAATCAACGCCGGATTCGATGTTGTAGACCGGGAGGTTCGTTTCAGGATCGATATCCGCTTCGACATCATCAAAAGCACGCCCGATTAAGGCGGCTCCATTTGGCCACATCGTCCACGAAAGTACCTTCAGATTGCGGTCAAAACAATGTCGATACAGCGCCAATGTCATGGGGTATAACTCAGCCTCGCTTGCCGGATCGTAATCACACACGATCATAACAACCGATCCTTCGGGCAGATTTTCAATCGTGTCATAAATTGATTTGACCGCCGGACTTTCTTTCCCTATTGGAAGTGATACGCCAATGGCAACAGGAATGATAACCGACAGTGCTACTAACAGGAAAATCCAGCGTCTGTCCAAATGTTGAGCAACGTCCATCCAGTTCTTTTTCTCGTTCATCAGTC
>DAOVJF010000385.1 GCA_030673355.1 Planctomycetota bacterium
AACCTGATGTCGCAACGTCCTGTGGCTACCCGCCAGTCCGACGATGCAAAATAACCCTCCCTCACGGTCAGGCTACTGTTGGTCTTGTGCTCTCCCTCACGGTCGAGCCTCTGTTGGTTGGATCTGGTGCTCTCCCTTACGGTCGGGCCTCTGTTGGTCTGGTGCCCGGTACTCACGGTCGGGCTATCCACAGCACATATATGCTATCATTACCGTAATGCAGGACGAACTGGATATCACATCAGATTCAGAAGAAGTATCCTTCACTCCCGGGATCGAATCCACTCCTGAACCAAAAGTAACAAATAAAGGGGTGCCCGGTACGCCGTTCGGGCTCTGGGTCGGTCTGGGTATTCTCATTATTCCGTTGCTGGTATACCTCGCGACACTGTGCCCGACAGTATTTGTGGGCGACGCCGGTGATTTCCTGACCGCGGCCTTCACCCTTGGCGTCCCGCATCCACCCGGCTACCCTCTGTACACCATTCTGGGGCATGGTTTCATGCAGCTTCCGATCCCGGGCGGTCTGTCATCGCCCGCGTATCGAATGAATATGATGTCAGCGTTCATGGCGTGGGGCGCGGTAATTTTCATGTTCCTGTTTTTAAGGCGGATACTCAGGGTCGAGTGGGCCGCGCTCATCGGAGCTCTCGCGCTGGCATTCTCGAAAACATTCTGGGAGCATGCGGAAATCGCCGAGGTTTACACGCTCCAGGTGTTGTTCATAACCCTCATGTTCTATCTTGCGGTGCTTTATGTCCAGGAAAAAAAAGTCGGCTGGGCGTTACTGCTTGCTTTTATCATGGGGCTTGCCATCACCCACCAGTACGCGGTCCTGATTTTCTATCCTGGAATCTTGATTTTCATAGGCCTGAACGGAGGATTGAAGCTCAGGTGGCATACATGGGTGGCCGCGGTACTTCTCGCGATAATCGGGCTGACACCCTACTTATACCTTCCGCTTGTAAAATATAAAACCCCGCTCGGCGATGTCATATTTGTGGAGAGCTTTGAGGAAGCGGTTGAACAGCCTCTCGACAGGGTCCCTGTCATGGACAGCCCGTACGTCTATTTCTGGAAATACTTTACACGCAAGCTTTATTCGGAATCGCGGGTCTACACCCATTCCGAGGAAGTCCTCCAGGAGCGAACGACCACATCGATGGTCTTTAAAAAATTCCTTGAGACCACTGACGAAGATTTCGGCATCCCGCTTATATCCTTTGGAATTCTCGGTTGGATCGCGCTCCTCTTCTCGCTTGGAAGAAAAAGGAAAATATCCGATGATGACGACGATGATCCTGCCATACCCAGGGCGGCGTTCCTACTGCCCGCTCTCGGTTACATCCTTTATTTCCTTGTAGTTCATTTTTATCCCTCGGGGGATATTCTTGCCGCTCCGCTTGAAAATATCGATGTGGTCATCCCGCCGCTCTTAGTACCGCTGATGTGCTCGTTCGCGGCAATTATCGGGCTTGGCTTTGATACATCGGTTCGGTGGCTGGCGGCTTACGTTAAATCACAGGGTGCCGGCAGAATTGAATCAAGCCAGAAATTCAAGACTTTCGCCGGACTTCTCCTGATCGCGGCGTTCGGCCTTATTTGTGTTAACGCGTATCGAAACATGGAATTCGCTGACAAGTCCCAGGCCGTTATCTCGTATAACTACGCCTTGAATGTTCTCGACAGTTGCGACCCGAATGCAATATTGATTACGACCGGCGACGAGACTTTCATGTTCTGGTACGTGCAGAGTTGCGAACCATCGAGCGATCCCGACGATCCCGGGCCCGGCTACCGGAAGGATGTCTGGGCGACAAACTGGATACACAACATTCCTGATTTGTCACTTCTCTCCGATGAATCGGTCGCCATGACAATCGTGACGGAGAGATTTATCGCAAGCTCGACATATTACCTTCATTACCTGAATGCCTGTCTGGTCCCGTTGATTCAACCTGGCTACGAAGAACGCCCGTTAAATACCACTTTTGTTACTTCGTCTTTCGCCGACAGTGAATTTATTATGGGCCTCGATGTAATCCTGCAGGGATTGACTTACTCATTCCGACGGCCGGGTGACACTCCCGATCCGGATACGCCCGGTATCCACCCTCGGCCAAATCTCGACCCGGTCGAGGAGGGAGCCGCGCCGTTAAGCGTAATCGATTTTTTCGATTCACGCCCGTTTGAAAATTATAACAAGGAAGGGCTTCCACGTTTCGAGGGATTCAAAGACGATACCGATATGCTCGAGGACGCTAAATATTTCCGGGTCAACCTCGAAGCACAGGAGCTTGAGGTGCTTGCCCGTTACCAGGATTCCTTTTACCGTTTTGGAATACGGGCGCTTCTCGAGGACACTCCAGAATCAGCGGAACTGGCGGTATCTTTCCTTGTTAAATGTGTAAGCCTTGACCCGTACGGATGGTTCGGATGGAAGGAACTGGGTGACGCGCTTTTCGCGTCGGGACGGTTGGGCCGCGCCGCGGAAATGTACGACCAGTTGATTATAAGAAGTAACAATGCCGATGATGTACCGCCGAGTATGGTCGCGGGAGCCTATGCTCAACTCGCGCATATCCTTTTGATACAGGGCTCCCATCTCGAGGGTGAAGCAAGGGAAGCGATTCTGCAGGAAATTGAAAATAACGCAAACAAGGCTCTGATCCTCAATCCCGAAGAGAGGATCGCTCTTGCAATGCTGGACGAGGTCGCGCGGATCCGATCGGGTGAGTCGGGTACAGGTACCGCCGATGAATCGGGCGATGAGGAATCGGATGAATCTGAAGTCCAAACCCCGGGCGATGGACTCACTGAGTTTGATGAGTAGAAAAACACTGCCTCTTTTTAATCAACATCAATCCTGATCTATTAGAAACTTCTGAATAATTTCACTCGATGAAAACTCAATGGTAATCGGTACTATCTCTACTCTCCCACCGGTACTTTCAACAATTTCCTTTCCGACAACTTCATCGGGAGTATAATCCCCACCCTTCACGAGAACGTTTGGCTTCACGGCGTCGATCAGTTCTAACGGCGTATCCTCGTCGAATAAAACAACACAGTCCACGACCTCAAGGGCCGCCAGCATCAAAGCCCTGGAATGCTCATCGAGTATCGGACGTTTTTCACCCTTTAATCTTTTTACACTTGAATCCGTGTTAAGACCGACCATCAACGCGTCGCCAATCGACCGCGCGCGAATTAAAAGATCGATATGCCCGGGATGGATGAGGTCGAAGCACCCGTTTGTGAAGACGAGCGTTTTTCCCTTCTCCCTCATTTCGCTGCCAAATTTCTCAGCCTGGGACCTGGAGATAATTTTCTTCTCGATATGTTGAATCCCCAACTCGTCCATAAATTTATAATTCCTTTTTCAGGTGCGCCGACATTCCTGTCGGCATCCATCAATAAAGGCCGACAGGAATGTCGGCGCACCTGAATATTGGTTCCAGTCATAAAGTAACAAGTTCGTGCCCGATATCCTTGCGATAGAAAAGGCCCTTCAATCCCAGG
>DAOVJF010000264.1 GCA_030673355.1 Planctomycetota bacterium
ACCCCAGGGGTTCAAGTGACGAGTAAATCTTTTCCCGGCATTCCTCGAACTCATTACCCACTGAGGTGATCGCGACAACCCGTCCGCCGTTTGTAAAAAGGACATTACCATCCCGCCTCGTTCCCGCATGAAATACAATCAGGTCTTCATTTTCTTCCAGCGGGTCGATAACTTTCGAAATCGCTATTCCCTTCTGGTAGCTCTCGGGATATCCATCACTGGCAAGAATCACCGTAAGCGCCTTCTTTCCGGAGTACACAAGATCGATGTCCTTAAGGCTTCCTTTCGCCGCCGACATTAACGCTTTTAAAAAGTCGCCTTCCATCAACGGTAAAACCGCCTGCACTTCAGGATCACCGAAACGGCAGTTGTACTCGATCAAGCCAGGCCCATCATCGGTGACCATAATCCCGAAGTACAGACAACCGGTGTAATCGATTCCATCATTCAGAAGCCCTTTGATGGTCGGTTCGACAATATCTCTCGTGATAATGTCATCGATCTCCCCGGTAACCTTGGGTGTCGGTGCGAAAACCCCCATACCGCCGGTGTTCGCACCCTTGTCGCCATCGTACGCCCGTTTATGATCCTGTGAATATAAAAGTTTCATGTAGTCCTGTCCGGAAACAAGCGTCAGAAGTGTGGTTTCGAACCCCTCCAGCCGGTCTTCGATAATTGCCAGGTTGCCCGCATCGCCGAATTTTTTTTCAAGTAAGATCGTATCGATCGCCGCGTGGGCATCGATCGGATCGTCACAGACAATCGCCCCCTTACCCGCCGCGAGCCCGTCCGCTTTCACGACACATGTATCAATAATATTTTTATCGATATACACATGCGCTTTTTTATGGTCATCGAAAACCTTGTACGCCGCGGTTGGAATTCCATGGCGATCGCAGAAGTTTTTCGCGGTAACCTTGCTGCCCTCAAGCATCGCTCCGGTTTTTCCCGGACCGAAAACCAGGATATCGTTACCTCGCAAAACATCTGCAAGGCCGTCCACAAGCGGAGCTTCCGGGCCAATGACCACAAGGCCAATTTCATTCGCCAGGCAGTACTCAGCAATTTCATCATGTTCGTCAAGGCTGAGATCGACATTTGTCCCAAGGGTCTGAGTTCCGGCATTTCCCGAAGCACAAAAAATCTCCGGGTTCTCCGGGCTTCTCGACAACGCCCATGTCAGTGCATGCTCTCGACCACCGGACCCTAGAACCAGTACTTTCATCATTTTCTCCTCAAAGCAAATCGATTATCAATGCCGTCAATGAATTCAATTCCTGAAAGTCATCTAATTGTAAGCAGGTTTTAATATGAAGGGCAAGAAAATAAAGGACCTTCGCAGAATAGTGTTGACCTGCAGGTTCCCCTGACCATCCCATAGCACAGTCCGTCCCGGCTTACCCCGATAGAGAAAAAGCTGAATGTCCATCAGGCATTGACAATATCAACCTCAATAAAATGCGAAAAAACAGAATTATTAATAAATGGGTGTTGATACTTTTTGTAACTTGTGGTATCCTCATGATTACAAGGGCTGAATGTATCCTTTGACATTCGAAGATACTGATCCGACCATCCAGACTGACGAAAACTGGCTGGTTCGGGTGACATCATGTTAATGTTCATTAATTTAATTCTTCTAAGGGACATAACTTGTATTTCACAGGCCTTTTGAGTATTCTTATTCGTCACTAGTGACCGATTACAGCATCGGGTATTATTTAATTGCCCGATGGGAGGCATTATGCGCATGACAAGACGAGCGTCCCAGATTTTATTTTGCCTGGGAATTCTGCTGATCATTGGGGCCTGTTCCGCGGCGGGCGGCAGTCCTGTAGATCCTGGCGATAACAACCCGGAACCCGACAAATTTGCATCCAGTATAGAAGGGATAGTTTACAAGGGGGGCGGACCTGTTTCGGGAAGCAATGTTTACATTTACAATATCGACTCTCTCGAACTCCACAATTCCACTGTAGCCGGCCAGAACGGTGAATTTACCATCGGCGTAGATGCCGGGCAATATCTCATGTTCGCGTTCGACCAGTCAGGGTGGCATGCCCCGGAGCTTGAAAGTGATATCTCGAGTTATGTAAACGTTGAAGCCGACCAGCAATATCGAATGGACATCGACCTGACTGATAATCTAGCGGCTGGCGATGAGCTTATTTTCGGTTTCGTAACGTCTGCCGAAAATGACCTACCCATCGGGAACGCCACCGTTTCGGGTGGTGGGCGGTCGACCATGTCGGATGCTTACGGTTTCTATGCATTAACCGTTCCTGCCGGTACCGGGGTATTTACCATAACGGCCGATGGTTTCTTTAACACGAACGTAAACATCCGGGAAGGCCAGGCCGGGGACGATTATTTCTCAACACCTTTCTTTAACCTGAATCCACAGGACACCGCGGGCGCAACAATTCTTGGCGTGGTACGCGATGTCGCCGATGGGACCGGGCTTGGCGGGGTGAAGGTTACGCTTACCCTTCCCGCTGACATTTCATACGCGCCACAGGCCTTCCTGACAAACCTGGGCGGTGAATACAAATTCCACAATCTCAAGGAAGCCATCTACAGGCTGAATTTCGAGCGACCGGGTTATTACAGTGTGCCTCGCGACGGTCTCATAATTAAGGACCAGGACGATGTTATCATCAACGTTTTCCTGCATCGCGATGAGACATCGACTGCAAGGGTCTGGGGTTACGTCAACAACGCCGGTGTTCCACTTCCAATTTCCGGTGCGCGTGTTTCAGCATCCAATCCACTGCTCGGCAGTTTCCTGACCTACACAAATCCGACCGGTTTCTATGAATTGACCGGCCTCGTTCCGGCGAACTACACGTTTACGGTTGTCGCGCCAGGTGCCGGTGTCAGCTTCTATGAAGCGGCATCGACATTCCAGACCGTTTTCCCTGGTGATAACAAATTCGATTTCGCCCTTCGGTTCATCGATGAGGGTGTACTTCGGGGAAATATTACAATCGACGGCCAGGGGTATGACGAAGCTTATCCTCCGCAGGGAGTCGAGATGACTGCTGAGAAAGTTGGCGGTCAGATGAGTGGAGTGAAATTCCGGACCACAACCGATTACCTCGGCAAATACACTTATAACGGGCTTCCAATGGGATTTTACAAGGTTGTCGGACGAGCTGAGTACTCCAGTACCGAGGTATACATTGGGACTGCATTTAATGTGGTCGTCAATCCCGGTGAGACTACAGTAGCCGACCTTGATCTCACTCTGAATTAAAACCGGATTTGTAACGTATGGTAATTTATGCCCCCGGAAAATCGGGGGCTTTTTTATAAGGTCTTTCGTAATGGCCCGGAATGCGGTATCATACTTGTGAGAGCATTTTAGTTAAAGTAAATTTTGGTAACCGGATGGGTAATGGAGGTTGTTGAATAGAAAAAGGAACGACCCACGGTGAAGTGTCATGAAAGAAGTAACGATTGATTCCATAATGTTCGACCTGATCAACAAGACTCCGGTCGTGATTCTCAAGGAGATCAACGGCGATCGCTACCTGCCCATACTGATCGGTACATACGAAGCCAATGCGATCGATATGGGATTGAAAAATATTCCGTTTCCGCGTCCGATGACCCACGACCTCCTGTATCACATCCTCGAGAAACTCGACCGCAATGTGGAGTTCGTCCATATAACCCATATCGAAGACAGCACTTTCTACTCGAATATTGTTCTTTACAATGAGGGTGAGAAAATAATTATAGACGCGAGGCCGTCCGATGCCATCGCGCTCGCGCTCAGGACAAAAAGTCCGGTGCTGGTTAACGAGGAAATTCTCATCCAGGCTGGAATCCCTTTAAAGGCTCTCAGGCCCGAAAACCGTCCCGAAATCTCCGATCGTTTCCATAAGGGTTCGGGTTTGAATTTCCCCCACGATGAGAAAAAGGTCGATGACGCAAGCCAGTTCAGGGAATTCCTTAAGGACGTCAAACCGGAAGATTTCTTCGGCGATATGGATAACGATGACGATAGCTCCGGCGGCCCGATAAATTAACAGTAAAATCCAGTCCTTAAATATCGATTACCTCACATGCGATCCAATCGCATATTTTTTTATCTAAGCCCCAATGGGTTTTTTTTGTCTTACGGGATTATCTACTCTTACGCGTGGCGTCGGCACGCTGAGTTCGGGGACACCTCTTTTCGCCCGTCGAAAAGCAGGTGTCCTCCTCAATTCTAAATATGTCCAATCAATTTTTATTTAACCGGATTGGTCTGAGACCTCTATTACTACCACCCCGGAAAAATCCCCTGGTCGAACGTGCTTGCCGACGAGTAACCAGAATTTCCTGTTGTTGTCGCATCATTTATCGTGTGGTAGAATCTTGTGCCCTGAATTTCACGCGGAGAGGTGGCTGAGTGGCTGAAAGCGCTCGCCTGCTAAGCGAGTAAGGGGCGATAAGTTCCTTCGAGGGTTCGAATCCCTCCCTCTCCGCCAGATTGGAACACTTCTACCATACATCCTGCCCGGGATGTATTTTTTTATCCGATTCTGAACCTTTCCAATTTCGTTTTATCTAAAGAGCGTACAATTAATTCATCGCCGGCCTGGGAGTCCACACGGCGAGAATCCTTTACCACATCGTTTTATAAAATTTGATTTTTTCTTTTGCTGTCAGCATTAATGCATGATTAAACAAGGAGACAGGTTAATCTCATGTACTCTCACCTGAATCGCCTCACAGTAAATTTCTCCAGCTTCCCGACCATCCTGATCGTGCTTCTACTTAGCATGTTTTTCGTGCCCGTTGCACCGGCTCTCGCCGACGGAATGGTCATTGCTGTCGA
>DAOVJF010000143.1 GCA_030673355.1 Planctomycetota bacterium
GTGTGTCTGGATAGTAGCCTGTCCCGGTAGAAGGTCATCCGCAATCAGGGTTACTCCCGGAACCAATGGGAATGGCGGATTATCACCAAGAATCAGAGTTTCGAGGTTGTCAAGAGTACTTGCAATCCCGAACGATGTCTGGTCGGCAATTGTTCGAGTCCAGGTGACAGTTTCGTCATCTGAAACGAAGAGATTCTCAACCGTTGCATCCACACCATTACTAACCACATAGTTGGTGCCATCAAAGGTTCCCAGAGTGTTGAATTGTAACGCCGGGGGCCCTGGATCTGAGATAATAATCTCATTTGCCTCACCGGAAAGGTCACTAGTCAAAGTGATGGTACCGTTGGCATTAGCGGTAGCCGTGATAAAGAAATTAGGATTGGCAGCGTTTTCCGCATTAATTGCATCCGCAACCACCTGGGCGTTCTGCGCAGATGTGTTTGCCGCAGAAGTCGGGCCATAAGAGATCGTGACCGGTCCAGGCACACCACCGACTAATCCATAGATATCAATCGTATCCGCGGCTAATGCACCGGCCGCCACGGGGATAGTGGTTGTGTCAGTAGCGGCGACGGCATCGGTGATTGTGAGGGTATGTAAACCTGCAAGTGAGGAATCCGCCTCGGGTGCCTCGTACGTTCCAGCCGCAAGTCCGATAAGGGCCAGATACGGGGCATTACCGGCGATGATGATATCATTACCTTCACCCCCGATGATATTCTGAAGCAGTAACTCACCATTAGATCCAACCCTGGCATAAATAATCGATGACTGGCTGTTGATCTCATCAGCAATGAATTGCGCTACAGTAGCCGGGTTTCCCCAGACAAAACCCACCGGGAAGGTATAAGTGATATTTTGTCCATTAAGGACCAAGTCACCGGGACCTGCATCCAGATTGCCAAGAGGTCCGTTGATGGTACCGTCATCGACCTGGATACCTGAGTAATTTGCGATCGGCACCGCGATACCTGCAGCGATAGTAAATCCTGTAGATCCAGCCGTCATCAGTTCCGCTGAACCGAAGGTGTACGAACTGGAATCAAGGTTAGATGAATAATTAACAACGGTTGTCGCCCTGCCTGCGAGTTTCTCTCCGAAATTAACAATAATATCGGACAGGGTAGTCGATGTATCTATCTCACCAGCTTCATTATATTCGGTAAATCCCTGAACGCGATAACCGTTCGGGGTGATAAATGCACCCTCAGCATCCAGTGAGAAATTTCCTGCCCGTGTATAAACCAACCTGGTGCCATCCGATATGATAAAAAATCCTTCACCGTTAATAGCAAGGTCTGTCAGGTTACCAGTTGTCTGGATCGACCCCTGGGTAGTTATCGTATCGATGGCCGCCAATTGAACGCCAACACCTACCTGGACAGGATTGGTTCCGCCACGTCCCGACTGCGGGGCCGCTGCGGATCTGAGTGTTTGGGCAAGGAGATCGCTGAACGCGATTCTCGACGCCTTGAACCCATAGGTGTTGAGGTTGGCGACATTGTTGGCTATTACGTCCAGCTTAACCTGCTGGGTCTTCAAGCCGCTTATCGCGGCATATAATGCACTTCCAACCATTTAAAATCCTCCCTTGGAGTTTAAATTTAGTCGTTAAAAGTTTAAACAATAAACGCCGTACCGGTTGCGCTTTAAATCCACGCAATCCCGTATCAAAGGGATTAAAGCCGGTATTATTTTTATGGTGCGGATCGACACTTCTGATCGATCCGGTGAGAGGGGTTCTCCTCCGGGAGGTCCGAACCGTCCTTCTCACTCATACGCTCTCTCTAAAAAATTACTCCTTATTTGCTCCTCAATAAAATTCGATATCCCTGGTTTTATCTATGCGAAAACCGCGGAATCGATATTCGTAATCACAGACTCCTGCATGTTGTCCTGATCCATCACGGTGACAACAGTACGGTTATTAACCCCAACAACGAGAGCAAGTTTACCGGCAATAATCAAAGCATCCCTGCACCCCTTACCGGCCAACCTGTTCACCGCGCTTTCGATCCTGTTTAACCCATCGGGAGTGAACGAAATCCCGCGCATTTCAAGACGCTTTCTTGCATGGCGGGAAAATGTCAAACCCTGTGGTTTAATCCGGGAATCAAGCTCACGACGGAACTGTCCGGGATCGAAAGTGGTTCTACGAAAATCCTTAACAGTCCGTGTCGGTTGAGCCGTTGCCGGGGCCGGGGGCGGAGTTCCAGGATGAATCGGTAAAGCTGTCATCAGGAATCACCCTCCCCATCAACCGGCGTTGGTTGAACCGAAATAACCGTCGACAACTCAACCTCGCTGCCGTCCGACAGCTTCAGGTAGGCCTGGCCATCAAGCGTCATAACCATTTCTACAACACCAGCAACAGGAATGAGACCTTCCGGGGTGTGAACCAGGCAGACTACGGTTTTACCAATAAGACTGGTCGCCTGGGTAAGCTGCTGGAACGCCATGAACTGCTCGAAATTCGAGTTCAGGTTCATCGCCTGCTCAAGACTGCTGAACTGCGCGAGCTGGCTGACGAATTCCTCTGATTTCATTGGATCGAGCGGGTCCTGGTTAGCGGGTTGCTTTGTCAGGAGAATAAGAAATGTCTGCTTGTCCATCTCGGGTGATGGCGTCCGTATCTGGGTCTGGCTTGTCTGTGCATTGAGAAGACTTACTACATCGTTTGCGAGCATAATCTGCTCCTTTTTACTTTTTCAAAAGTAAACACCTGAAATCAGGCAAGTACACTGAATGTCGCGCCTTCCGGCAGCCTTTCGACCGTCGGTGAGAATTCTCCCGGTAAAGTTCCGGACATTTCCTCATCATTTTGGTCCAGAGGACCGGAATTCCCAAACGAATTTGCATCCGGCTCTCCGGAATTTCCTTCCGCTCCGAGTCCAAGATTCAGGTAAACACCGGCATGTTCGAGAGTCAAACCTTCAGCTTCCAGTGCTTCGGTTAACTTATGAAGCCCGGCCTCAAGAGATTCGCGGACGAGTGGACTGAGCGTATGGAATTCAGCCCTCACTACACCGTTCTTCGAACTCTCGATACGGACTATAAGCTCACCGAGTTCCGGTGGATGCATGACGATTCTTACTTCTCCACGTCCATCCGACGCTAATCGCATTACCGCATCACGGATATCCGTGACCAGGGTCTCAGTGTTGACCACGGATTTTTGAGCTGCCATGGTCTGGGCATGTACTGCCCGGGCCATATTGGCCACCGCATTGGATTCAATCACCGTTCCCGGCTGGTACGTTAGAGTCGGGAGCTCGATAATCGGGCGGTAAATCTCGCTGAACTGCAAGAGAGATTCACGGACTACCGGCTGTGGGTTGATCTCGGGTTTTGAGCCTGAAATCAACTTGTTCTCAACTACCTGGCCTGAAGGTTTCTCAGGAGTCTGCCAATTGAATCTCGATGGTTCCAGGTTTCTCGAAGTATCATTCACATCAGGACGTGCATCCGCTGTAAACGATTGCATCGTCTTGTTTTGCTGAATGGTCGACTGCTGTGAAGTTGACATCTGCGAACCCTGGCGTAAAGACGGGTTCAGAAGCCTGTCAATTTCGAGAATATTGGTCCATTGGGATTCGGGAACAGAATTGGTGACAGAAACGGTTGGAGCTTCGACCTGGACAGGTAATGAATTACCCGGTGGTTCAAAGACCCTCTGCTGGGTTACCGGCACCTGGATGGTCGGGACTGCAATTTCCCTTGAATTTTGACCCGCCTGGAAATTAAATAAAGGTCGTTCGTTCTCAATCACAGGCACATCAACCGGTCGGACATCAATTGTGGGTACAACATCACTTTTTAATGTAACAACCGGGGCTGATTCAGCCACAGGTGGCGGTAATTCAACAGGAATTGTCAGAACCGGTAAGGCTTGGGCAGGCAGTGGTTGCAGTGGTAACAGTGGTTCAATAACTGGCTTTGCCACATCCACCGGCTGAGATAGCTCAACTGTCAGAGCAGGCTGTACGGGTTTGGCAGATACCAATGGCTCTGCTCCCAGTCCGGCGGTTACTGAAACTTCCGGACCGAGAAATCCCGCAAGGAATTCCAATGTCCCGCTATTGCCAGCATTGGATCCATCCATTGGAATGGATTCCTGCGACTCCGCTGAAGGTCCTGAACCGGCTTTAGCAGAATTTCCATCCTGCGTTTCTACAGTCTCAGTCGATCCGGGGTTCTCTGCGGTACCCTGTGGAACCTGCTCGTCCGCGGTTTCCGGTGATTCGGACTTCCCTGAATTGGACTTCACAGGCTCACTGTCGGTCCGCTTAGCCTGTTCCGGTTCATGTGTAGAACCTTTGACAGGGGCATCACGCGACTGTGATTTTGCCCGTTCGATCCGTTCGAGGACACGATCGAATGATTCAGTCTCACGAGGCTGAATTGTCCTGTCGGTGCCCTGGGAATCCGGAACCTTAACCGGGTCCGCGGGTTTGATCTCCATGGCCATATTGAACATGGGATTGGGTAAATTTACTTCCGGCATATGTTTTCACCTCCTTTCTTTTTGATACCGGCGTACGCGCACGCCGGCACCGCATCGATCTGATGCGATATTTCACGTATCGGCATTAATAAAGGTTAATTAAGGGGGAGTATTGAAATAAAGATAAAAATATAAATAATAGTGACGACCCCGGGGACATGTCTTTTTTCTCCAGTGACGACCCCGGGGACATGTCTTTTTTCTCCAGTGACGACCCCGGGGACATGTCTTTTTTCTCCAGTTACGCGGTTGAATTATGCTAAGTGATGATTAGGGAAAAAAGCACTTGTCCCCAAATCGATCAGCAGGGTTGGGTTAGTCACGCAAATCGCGTCACCAATACCCATCCGGGGGGAATTTACTAAGGTACAAAACGCTACTTCCACCAGAAATAATATTTTCCACTCCTGGTCCGGGATCGAAGTCACAATCAACTCCCCAGAATATCCCAACTACATACATATTGCCTTGGTTATCAAATGCTAAATCATTACCTTCTACACCACCATCATTACCTCCCCAGACGATTGACCATAAATAATTGCCTGTCGGGTCATACTTGCTTAAATAACTGTCATGACTCTCATCATTGAGGAAAATATTCTCACCTTCAGTAAAGTCAAGATCAACATCACCAATAAAAGTACCAGCACAAATTAAATTATTCATATCATCAAAACCAGGTCTTATTCCAAGATTATCCGATGTGTACACATAATAATACGACCCACTTGAATCAAAACAGCTTAAATTTGAGTCATAACCTGCAATCGCTGTGTGTATATCTTCACCGATGCTGGGATCGAAATCGACGATGCCTTGAAATGAGCCAGCTGCGTAAACCATACCTGAACTATTGGCTATGACACGATGTGCACCATCTGACTCAGAACCTCCCCATGTGCGTGCCCAGCGGAACGTTCCATCCATATCAAAACTACTAAGGAAGGCGTCCCACGATCCATTGGAAGTATGATAATCCGTCCCTGGCCCGGGATCGAAGTCTAAGGACTCATAGAATTCGCCAAATATATAAATATCTCCATTAAAATCTGTCGCTATTTCGCCAAGAAATTCAAATCCTTCACCACCCCAAGTCCTTACCCACTTGAACGACCCGGAGGAATCAAACTTACTTAAGTAAATGTCACTTTCACCATTCGATGTGCGGATATCAACTCCATCTCCGGGGTCAAAATCAGTGTTTTCACTGAATCTACCAGCGATGTACAAATCATCATTTTCATCAATGATAATTCCTCTAAAACCAATGTCCGTTTCATGGTCCCATAAGGAATTGCCTTCACCATCAATTTTCTGAAAGTGATTTTCGCTAGAATAACGAACTCCCAGGTAAATGTAATCCTGCGAATCAAGACAAAAACCATATTTATTTGCTGGGGAGAATTCATGCCCCCACCATTGTTTTGCCCACTGAAATTCACCATCCGAGTTTAGTTTAAGGAGATACACATCATCAAATACTGTTCCACTATTCCCGGTATAACCCTCTCCTGGATCAAAATCTGCAGGACCTTGTTTGTATCCCATTATATAAATATTCCCCATGCTGTCGATCTGGACTTTTGTATGCGAATAAATATCATAATTCCCATAGCCCCAATCCAGCGTCCAGCCTCTGGGTATCGTTTCTGACACAAGGAAATTTTCATTACTATCAGAATTCGGAATATCAGCACTGTCACGGCATCGCACGCCGAAATGGTAGTCGATATTTGAAAACAGGTCTGTAAATGTATATGGATCGTTTGTTGTAAAGACCATCGGCTCCTGGTCCCACGGTTCATCGTCCTCGTCGACATAAACCAGGTATTCAACCGGCGGTGACTCAGCATCGGCCGCAGTTCCCCATTCAACTGTCACGGAACCCTCTCCCGGAACGACAGTTATCACACCGACCGTGTCATCCCAAACCGGCGGCGTCGTATCGGGTGTAACCTGACCCTCTTCAGGCGTCGCTGACATCACCAGATCATTTTTCTCAACATTCGGCGGATCAGCACTGTCCCTGGATCGCACACCGCACCAGTATTCAATGCCATTGTCGAGATTCGCGAACACATGCGGATCGTTTGTCGGCTTTAAAACAGGCGATTGATCCCACGGATCGTCATCCTCATCAATGTAAAGCAGATACTCAACCGGCGGAGTCATGGCGTCCGTTGCCGTGCCCCAGATCACCGTGACCTGGTTTTCTCCCGGCACCACACTCGTGACGCCCGTGGTTGTATCCCAAACAGGCGGCATGTAATCACCCGGCGCGACCGGACCACCACCTCCCGCGCAGTTTACAAGCAGCAAAGCAGTAATTATCAGTGAAACA
>DAOVJF010000481.1 GCA_030673355.1 Planctomycetota bacterium
CCGTTGAATTCAGGGTCAATGCAGAAGGCGACTCAGGTATCACCTGTTTCTGGGTAGTGAATCCCACCGAATTCGGTATTCTTAGCAATCCAAATTCCAAATCGACAACATTTACCGCTCCTGAAATCGACGCTGATTTCGAGATTGTAATCAGGGTGGTAGTTAATTCCGACAGGGACGGTCCGGTAATTCGATCTACTAACGTAACCATCGTTGATATCGGTGAACCCGATGATGGGGATGATGGAGATAATGGGGATAATGGAGACAATGGAGACAATGGGGATGATGATGATCCCCCTCCAATTAATCATCCACCGACCGCTGCAGCCCACGTGAGTACTGTCGAGGTTGAGCAGGGAGTGGAAGTCCAGTTCTTCGATGACTCAACCGACCCCGACGGCAATGATGACATCGTGCTCTGGGAGTGGGATTTTTCATATGATCCCGATGTCGGGTTCCAGGTTGAGAGTGAAGAACAGGAACCGGTGCATGTATATGATGAGGAGGGAATATATTCTGTACAGCTCAGGGTTGTCGATTCAGGTGGGATATCGGATATGCTCGATAATCCTATTGAGATTGTTGTAGAAGAAATTTTTATATTTAATCCGCAGGAGCTTACCCGGATAGGTTTTGGATTTGAAACACCTGACATCGAAATGCAGGGAGACTACGTTTTCATGCTCGGATGGGAATATGGATTTAGTGTTGTGAATATTTCTAATCCTGAGCAACCTTATATGGTTACCTCGCTGGAACTTGAACGCAATGCATCTATGTTGGCAATCGACGGGCCTTATGCTTATGTTTTATCTGGGGGTTTGTCTCCCTTACAGATAATTAATATCGAAGATCCGGAAGCTCCATACATAGTAAATAATATTAAATTGCTATCCACACGCTCTGATATTGCAGTGCACGATGGGTATGCATATATTGCCCTTAATTCTGGCAGTGTATGTATTATCGATGTTGAACCGCCGGAAGACGCGCATGTAATACAAAATGTAGCTTTAACATCTAACTGTCGTGCCATCGATGTTGATGGTGAATACGCTGTTGTTGTCAGTAGCGCTCCGTATGATGCCGTAGTTCTGGAGATTCTTGATATTGACCCTCCTGAAACCGCATACCTTGTTAACACGATTGAAATTGGAATTAACCCTATACGTGTAGTAATTAAACAAGGATATGCATTTATTTGCTATAAAAATGAGCTGGAAGTCTACGATATTGACCCACCCGAATCAGCACACCTCCTAACACATATTAATTTTTCTACAGCTTACTATGTGGACATGGAAATGGTTGATGAATATATATACGTCACGAGACAAGTAAACTTATATATTTTTTCTTTTAATTTCGAAACTCACGAACTATCTCTTATTTCCACCGACTTTTTAGACTACTATGCCCAAACCATCACAACTGATGGTAATCTGGCTTGCATCGCAGGAGATGGAGAACTGGCTGTTTATGAAATCGATCTTTACTCCCCTCCTATCGTAACTTTACGCGGGTTACTTCATCCTATGAATGTTCAGGACCTTGCGGTCAACGACAACCAACTCTTCATTATTACAGATGATCTAATTGTTTACGATGTCACAAGTCCTGAATTCCCGCAATTCTTAATAAACTGGACAGATCTTTCAGGATCGCAATACAAGAGAATTGTTGTTGATCAGGATTATGCGTACATGCTTTACAACCCTGACGACCCTTATCTCAAGATTGTTAATATCAGCTCGTTGAATGATCCTTACGCAGTTGAGGAGTTTCCAATTCTTGGGGATCAGGGATTTGGTGATCTCGAGTTTGAGGATGGCTATGTATATATCACCTCGACCAGGGGTTGGGGATATAATCATAGACTTGAGATTCTGGATGTTGACCCACCGGAATCAACGGACAGGATAATAGATTTTTATCTCAACGGAATCGCAATGGATGTTGAAGTATATGAGGGTTACGCTTATGTTTCAGGCTGGAGATATAATGTAGGCGGTGTGTACACAATAGATGTTCACCCACCAGAGGAAGCCAAAATAATAAATTATTATGTAACGACTACCCCGGCACGAGGTCTTGCGATCAGTGATGATCTTATCTACGTCGCTTGTCAGACAGAGGCCGAAAGCAGTATGGAAATCTTTCGAATATCAAATCCGGGTGAACTTGAGCAGGTAAATTATGTAACTGTTGAGGGATATGCGGAAAGGATTGAGGTCAGCTATCCGTACGCGTACGTCGCAAATTTACAGGGACTGCAGATATTTGATATTCAGGATCCGCAAAACGTTGTCTCTGTATATTCTATGTTCACACCTGGAAACTGTATTGACCTTGTAGTCGACGAGCCATATGTTTACCTGGCAGATGATCAAAACGGTGTTTATGTAATAAAGCTCTGGTAGAACACAGAATTTAAAAAGGAGAAGGCAATGACCCTTCCCCATAGGATTTCAATCATCTTTTTAATCCTCATAATTGTTGGATGTTCCGGGGATGGAGGTGGAACCAGTCTGGTAGTTGGCGATCTCTCCGGTCCGGTTGAAATTCCGGAGCGCACTACCGTTGAATTCGGTATTGAAGCTTCCGGTGACGCAGAAATCACCTACATCTGGGCTATTGAACCAGCGGGTATCGGGGATTTTAATGGGCCAGATA
>DAOVJF010000283.1 GCA_030673355.1 Planctomycetota bacterium
TACGATATCTTCATCGCGCGTTACAACCCGGATGGCACACTCGCCTGGGCGAAAAGCGCCGGAGGAGCGGTTGGATATCAAAGTAGCTATGGAATCACGACGCTTTCGGACAATTCGACAGTCGTGACAGGACAGTTTTCGGGATCGATCACATTCGGACCGGGCGAGCCGAATGAGACAGTCCTGATTTCCGATGGAGCTGACGATATCTTCATCGCGTGTTACAATCCGGACGGCACACTCGCCCGGGCGAAACGCGCCGGAGGAGCTTCTGGCATTGGTGATGGCGGCCGAGGAATCACGACGCTTTCGGACAATTCGACAGTCGTGACAGGACGGTTTGGAGGATCGGCCACATTCGGACCGTTCGAGCCGAACGAAACAATCCTGACTTCCGCTGGAAATTACGATATCTTCATCGCGCGGTTTTTGCCGTAACCAAGGGCTACAGATAACGTTTGTCGCATAAGATTAGTCAGGTGCGCCGACATTCCTGTCGGCATCCATTAATAAAGGCCGACAGGAATGTCGGCGCACCTGAATCTCATCCAATACCTTGAACCCCCCCGAATATTTTTATCAGGTCATCGTAATCAGGGGTTTTGAATGGCTCTCCATCGAATGAGTTCTCCCGAGCGGCTTTAGTTATTTCGGGATACACGGCGACATAACTACCGAGATCGGATGGATATCGCCCGGGATCAACACCGGGAAATTCCACTTTATTAAAATATTTTTCGAGGATAGTTCGCCAGGTTTCAAGTTGTACTAAGTCCGGGGGAGAGCAGAATGATGGATGGAGCGTAATAAAAGCGGTACCGTCCCGATCGGAACCGGTTGATTTCCAGTCAGAGAGGATCGACTTCAGCAGAGGGATATTGTCATCGGTTATAAATGGAAGCCAGATCGGGATCGCGCCGGTCACCATCGGGAATCGTGGTTCGGTATGGGTAAAAACGCCGATATAGGCATCGCGAGGTTTACCGGCACCTTTCCACTGGTTCAGGTAGAGATTTGTAACAAGTTTAGTTAAGTCACCGGGATGGTTATGGCTGACCAAAATCGGCTTGTGGCCTGTTGTTGAAGCTAACTTGCCAGCTTCCTCAAGAAAAGTTCCGGTCGATCCCCACTCGCTTTCAGGACCCTCGATATATTTCCCTTTGGCCTTCCAGTTTGCATCATTTGTCGCGCCCCATCTTTTTCTGTAAGTACGTAAAACCTCAGAATCCTCCAGCATTTCACCCGGGGATATCCCGCCGAGTCCCCCAAGCTGGAAAAACAGACGGTCCGCGATTTCGGTCCGGAGCCATTTAAACCGGCAATCGAGGAGAATTACAGGCGAACCGGGTTCGAGCTTACCCTCGATAAATTTCCGGTATGCCAGTGGGAGTGTTAAATATTTCAGGCGAACGAAAACCACCCTTCCGATCAGAAACCTGTCGTGGACCGGATCGAAATGAATGATGGCCTCGATATCATCGAATTTTTTCACGAGAGGTTCCGCGATTTCCCGTCCGGCGTCAAGGTAGGCCTGGGCATCGTCTTTGGACATATCCCTTCTTGCGTTATACAGGAGGGGCTGGGGAAGGAATGGATAACCTGTAATACCGGATAAAAAAGCCGCTGCCAATCCCGGTGCGCCTAAAATAACACCGTGGTATTTTTCTTTAGTAAAACCCGAGATTACCCATTCGGCGGAAGATTCCGGATCGATTAAGTCAAAATCCGTATGTGGATGGCTGATCGAGACGCTGATATAATCCGCGATTTTTATCCGCCATGATGAGGGGAGGCGGTTCAGAAATTTCGCGAGCGAACGCATGGATTCCGGCTGAGGGAAGGGATCGAAATGATCGTCCTCCAGGACAGCCCATGACGCCCGAAGTCCGACAACGGCACTGTCGGCGATTGTAAGCCCTGGTGGGGCATCTTTTATCGGTTCGTAGTTCATAATGAATTGGATCATTCTACCAGATGTGTTTAACCTGAACAAAGCCTTGGTCTGTAGCGTCTGACAATACGTAAAGATCTCTGTCGACTTTTCCCATATTTTCTCTGCTATCTGGTACAATCTACAATGTCAGAACACATGAAGGAGAGTTTCCCGGCCATGAAAAAGTATAGAAATATTTTACTTCTCGCAGCATTTGTCTTTCTGGCACTCATTATTAGTGGGTGCACGGGGGAGACTACGAATGATCCGAGCGATGAAGGCGATGATTCAAATTCCGGTGGACGAATAATTGTCCCGGACGCTGACTGGGATCCGGTCGAACCAGAAGATGAAGAACCGGTAGACGGGGCGGATACTGATGATGAATCAACAGGGACAACTGATGACGATTCCGATGCTTCCAGAGTCGTAGAACCTGAAATAAATATCGAAGTTTACCTTGATGGTGAATTGTACGAATCGGGAACCGCGGTCTACCTTTTCCACGACCAGACCGTCGAAGCCCTGATAAAAATAAGGGCGACCGGATCGGAACTTTCCTTTTATCAGGTTATGACAACAGAGCAGACCCAGAGGCCATTCGAAGGGCGGCTTTCCGGTTACGAAGACGACGTTACATACATATTCACATACAACTACGTGACCTGGGGTGAGGGCGGCTTAACAATTATCGTGACTAACAGGCGTGGGGACGCACATATGCAGAATGTGCTGATAATTCCCGTAGAAATTCCGGGTTTTGACCCAGGCCGCTGACTTTTAACTTTACAGATATGAATGGTGAATCTTCGCTACCGGCGTATTTCAGAGGGATTATTGAAGAATGCGCTCAACGTGCATCGGATGAGGATATTGAGGGCGTCCCCGAATGGGAACGCTTTCGCGTTATATCTGATGAGGCAGGGCTTTTTCTTTATATTCTCGCTCGTTCAACCAGTAGAAAACGTTGTGTCGAACTTTCCGGCAGCGGTGGGGCCTCTAGCTCGACAATATGGCTTGCAGGCGCGGCCAGCCAGGTCGATGGTGAGGTTATATCGTGGGAAACAAACCCCAGACGCCTTGATAAACTGAGAAACGCTTTATCCCGTGCCCGCCTTTCCCCACATGTCAACCTTTTTAGTTCCGACCCGATATGGCACAGAAAAAGTGAGGACAGTGTAATTGCGCCTCCGGATGTAACTGAACCTGATGTTCTCATTGAGGAAACACCCAGGTTATGTGACCTTGTCGTTGTCACGATGGCTGAAGGGGATTGGGTGGAACGTATCTCGTACGCCTGGGATACGCTCGAACCGGGCGGTCTTTTGATCCTGATCGATACATTCCAGGGTGACGAAGCAGCCAGCAAATTCCTGAACGAATTTTTCACGACCCGGTCCGCCGCAGTCGTGAATTTCCCGCTTGGAGAGGGAGTTGTATTGGCTTCGAAGCTCGCAGGCGATTCCGAAGTTTATCCGTATCCAACCGATGAGAGAATCGTTGGACGTCAAGCGTTCGATGTCCTTAGCGATCTTGAAATTAAAAATCGAAAACCCGGAAGTAAACTCTGGGCGATACCACCCGCTACCGGGCAATTCCTGTGGATGATTGTTCGCGCGATGAAGGCCGGGCATGTGCTTGAAATAGGCGCATCGAGCGGTTATTCGGGCACATGGATCGCATCCGCGCTTGACCATGGGGACGGGCAGGGGGGAATGCTCACAACAATTGAAATGGACGGGGAAAAGGTCAGAATGGCAAAGGATACATTCGTAAAGGCCGGTGTCAGTGATCGGGTCGAGGTAATTCATGGCGACGCGCTCGAGGTGTTACCGACGCTGACCGATCAGTACGACCTTGTCTTTCTGGATTGTGATAAGGAGTTCTACCAGGATTTAGCTGAACCGATTTTGTGGCGCCTGCGCAGGGGCGGGTTGCTGATCGCGGATAATGCAATTAGCCATGACGAAGAATTAAAGCTATATGTAGAGGACATGCAGAATCATCCGAGCCTTGCGAGCGTGACTGTTCCGATTGGTTCGGGAGAGGAAATGACAATTGTGCTGTAATATGAGGAAATGATCAGTTTATTCCTCAAAGCTGATTCCCGCGGTTGTCCCTGGTTTTTCTGTGTGTGCCTTGTTGTTTTCCTCCTCCGTTTTTTTGATAATACTCCGGAACCCGACGCGCGACTGATCAGTGATGATCACCCATAAGCTTGTCCGGCTTGCGCCGAACTTCGCGTATGGGCGGCACCCTGACGAGTGACCATATGATATCGATCACTGACTTGCCCCGGCATTGATCCACCTTCGCTAAAGCTATGGCGGACGTTCCACCTTCGCTAAAGCTATGGCGGACGTTTCCGCCGCGTAGGTGGCTAAGGGTGTGGCAGGCTTACCTTAGCATTCTCCGCCGTCGATATTGCTTCGGCGGATTGTCAAGCCGTAAAACTTCCCGCCGTCGCTAGGGCTACGGCGTATCACACCCGCTACCGTTAAGCACCGGGTGGGGTTACTGGCGCTCAGCTATAAGGAGCTGGAAATCACGCGCCGGGTTCCGTATGGAGGGAATTCCCTGCAGTGGGATCAGAATGCCCTTCCGTAAAGAGTATAGCATAAAGATGGGATATTGTCAAGGGTAGGCAAGGGAAATGGGGATTTTTCTGGGGGGGGGGGGGGA
>DAOVJF010000006.1 GCA_030673355.1 Planctomycetota bacterium
CGGCTTACCCATTTTTTACCTGAAAATTACAATTGTGGCGCCGTCGCCGCCCTGGTATGGTTCCGCGGAATTAAAATCCGCGACATATTTTAACTGCTCCAGTTTTGTACGTACCCGGCGCCTTAAAGTTCCGGTGCCGTCACCGTGCATACCTTTGCCATGTATAACCAGGACTTTTCTGAGACCGTCCCTGTGTGCCTGTTCGATAAAAGATTCCATTTCACCTAAAGCAATTTCCGGATGCAGATCGTGCAGATCTATATCCGGGAGGAGTTCGCGCTCGGATGGTTTTCTAGGTTGCGGTTTATTTCGGCGGCGTTTTTTCATTTATGGAAAGATTATAGCATGATGGTGGTAGGGGAGCCGTAAACGTTCTGCCAGGTAATGACCCCTCCCTGACCCTTGGGCTACTGTTAGTAATTGGAGTCCTTCACTGACTCTTGGGCTCTGATATCTATCGTGGACACCTCTTTTCGCCCGCCTTCATCGGTGTAATATCGGGGACACGTGCTTTTTTCCCTAATCACCACTTAGCATAATTCAACAGGGTAACTGGAGAAAAAAGACATGTCCCCAGGATCGTCACTGTAAGGGGACACCTCTTTTCGCCCGCCTTCATCGGTGTAATATCGGGGACATCTCTTTTCGCCTGTCGAAAAGCAGGTGTCCCCCTCAAGCAAGATATGTCCAATCTATTTTAGTTTAACGGTATTGCTCTGATACGGTAATTACAACAAAAAAAAACGCCAGGGAGTGCCCGGCGTTGAAAGTTGCTGTCGGATTGTAATTTTTACACTCAGGTTATTGTCGCGAAATCGTCGACCGCATCGTCGAAGGTCAGGCGTGTAAGGCCGGTGCCGTCTCGATTTATCATGTAGATTTCGTAATTTCCATCGCGGTAGGATGTGAAGACGATCTTCTCTCCATCGGCCGATATGGTGGGATTGCCATCCCAGGCGATATCGGTAGTCAGGTGCCATCGATCTCCGGACTCTAAATCGAGGAGCCAGATATCCGAGTTTCCTTCGGGCCTGCCGTCATCATCTTCATCGTCACCATCTCCGTTCTCCCCGTCTTCTTCATCCTCAGATTCGGGCCTGTCGAAAGGATCGGGTACGGTGTCGCCGGGTTGCATGCCCGGGTATTTGTGACTGTAGGGATTCTTGTCCTCATCCCCGGACATTTCCTCATCTTCATCGTCGGGCTCTTCCTCTTCCGCGATGAACGTGTATACAAGCCACCTTTGATCGGCTGACACGCTTGGGTGTTCTTCCCAGATCATGGCTTCGTTGGTCACTCTCTCCGCTGCTCCACCCCGGCCAGGCGCCCGGAAGATGTAGGAATAGTTCCCGGTACGGCCGGTCCAGTACACCCAGTCATCACCGTTAGCCAGAGCAGGAGACTCATCCGGCTTGGGACTGTTGGAGACGTTATACTGGAGATCAGCCTGGTCCATCGGGACTGTGATTATTTCAAGGCTTCCAGCCCGTAGCGAGGTGTACGCTGCGAATGTTCCATCCCGGTTTATTGCCGGTTCGAATTCATCGTATATCTCGTTAAAGCTGAGCCTTGACTCCTCTCCGTCCTGCAGGATGTAGACATTCCAGAATGTGCCCCATTCGCTGGTCTCGGTGATTTTTGAGTAAAGGAGTATGGAACCATCGGCGGTGACCGATGGGTGCGAACATTCTCCCGTGGTGATGTTTGTGACATTGTCACCATCGATCCGGTAAATTTCCGTTTCGCCGGATCGATCCGACTCAAAGTAAACCGTATAGGAATTACCCTGGGTCGGAGTTGTTCCGGTTAGAAGGAGAATTACTGCTAAGAATGCCAGGAGCGATGTTAGACGCATAAACCTGTTCATAATTGTGCCTCATGATGCGGTATTGAACTGCTGGTACAACGTAAAAGTATCATATCATAAATTGAATGGTCAAGCTGTTGGGTCATCATATTATGTTTGATTTCGCGATGCCCTCCGCGAAGTGGTAAGATCAGAGGGTCATTTTTTGAAATATCCCACACATTGATCATTGTAAGTCGAATGGACCGGAACAGACAGACATTCCATTCCTGGATCGCCGGATTGACAGCCGGGCTGGTTTATTTTCTGACTAGCGCCCCGACTATTACCTGGGTCCATAACAGCCAGGATTCCGGCGAACTCGCGTCAGTTGCCGCGACTCTCGGAATCGCTCATCCGACAGGATATCCCCTGTATACATTACTGGGCTGGGTAACAATCAAGCTTCTCGGCTGGCTCGATCCCGGTCGCGCGATGGTGCTATTGTCTGTGGCTTGCGCTGCGGTTGCTGTCGGATTAATAGCCCGTACAGCGGCTCTTGCGATCAGAATACTGTGGAATAGAGAGGTAATTTCTGAAACCCAGGCCGGATGGTTCGGATTAATTGTCGCCTTGATCGTTATGATTCACCCGATCGTATGGTCCCAGGCGGTTGTGTGCGAAGTATATGCCTTAGCGTTTCTCCTGCAGTCGATTGTCTGGTTTCTTTTAGTTAAATACATGGTTTCAGGGAATGTCGGTAATGGAAGCGAAAATGGCGGCGAATTCACCGCAATCGGTCTGATTACCGGCTTGATACTGGCGCACCATGTCGCTGGTATTTCGATATTATTGCCCGTCCTGTTGATTTTCATTTTTATACCACCGAAAAATGTCCGGAAAGTGATAACCCGGTTTCTTTTTTCAATAATCCCGGGTCTGATTTTTTACTTTTATTTACCAGTCAGATCGATGGCTGATCCGCGTCTCGATTGGGGCAATCCGGAATCGTGGGGGAATTTCGTAAGGCACGTGACGGCTTTTCAGTACAGGGGCAATGTGTTTGGAGTTGATATGGGGGAATTTATCAGGCGGTTGACGAGCTCTCAGTTGATCGATGGTTGGGGAATTCTGGTCCTGGTTCTCGCGGTAGCAGGTTTACTGATACTTATAATCAATCGAAAAAGAAAACTGCTCCCGTTCACGATCGGGATGGTTTTATTTTTAATATGGGTCCTGGTATTTTCTCTAAGCTACAATGTATCGGATTACGAGGTATTCACCTACCCGTTAATTGCACCGGTGGCGATTTTAACAGTGGTGGGTATCGGATGGATTGTAATTCGGCTTGCGCGGGTGAACAAGGTTTTGCCATGGGTATTCCTTGTAATTTTCATAATTTTTATCGGGTTTGATTCATACCAGAGATGGATTGAAACAGACGCATCGAATCCATTGCGTAATGCGGCTGCAAATTTCGCGGCAAGAGAGATCCCCCGGCTTCCCGAAAATGCAATCGTGATTTCCAATACCGATGGGCAGTTATTTTCAATAATGTATGGGATAACTTGCGGAGTACCCGATCCGTTTTCACAAGAAATTGTCGGGCCACGGGACGATATCGATGTGCTGACGCCGTACTGGATCCTTACAAACTGGTATTACGAAAACAATATTGGGGGGGACATTGAAGTTGAATCCTGGGATAGCACTGATTTCAATGATCTAGCCGATGCGGTAAGGGATTTCATCGATTTGAACCTCCTGCACCGTCCGGTGTTTGTGGATGGCGGTGTTTTAGCGATAATTCAGGTCGAAGGCGAAGAGTACAAAATAGAAGGGGAAACGGCATTAATGCGGATTATTCCCGATCATTGAACAATTCCGCTTAACCCTCCGGTGCAAAACGTGTTAAAATCCCTTTCAAGCGTTTTTGGTTTCATTAACTATCAAATCCCTGGAGAGAGAGATGAAAACTAAATCCCTTACCGCGATTTTGCTGATTCTTGTGATTTTTGTTTTAGGATGCCCGCAAACCGAAGAGCCGGAGCCGGGAGACGCAACCGAGCCGGATACGGGGGTTACAACCGGCGATGGTGAGGATGTTGGTATCGATAATGGTGCAGAGCCTCAAGTTGGCGGAATTTATAAATTCCCGCTTGATACCGATCCCCCGACACTCGACCCGGCAAAGGTGACCGATACTGTCTCCGACAAGGTCATACGGTCGATTTTCGACGGCCTTGTAAAAATCAGCCCGGAAGGCGCCTACATTCCGGCGATTGCCGAACGCTGGGAAGCGAACGAGGACGGGACGGTCTGGACCTTCTTCCTTAAGGAAAATGTTTATTTTCACAACGGCCGTCAGGTAAAAGCCGAAGATTTCGAGTATTCATTCCTGCGAGTACTCAATCCGGAATTTGGAAGCCCGCGTACATGGGTGCTCGATAAAATCAAAGGCGCGAATGAATTCCTGGATGGTGACGCGCAGGGCGTTGAGGGAATCATGGTACTCGATGAATTTACCCTTCAAATTACTCTCGAGAAACCGTTCGCGCCGTTTCTCGGTTTAATGTCGATGTCATCGTCGTTTGTTGTGCCGAGGGAGGTCGCGGACGAATGGGGAGACCTTTTCGCGAGCGAGCCGAATGCTACGGTGGGAACCGGTCCGTTTATTCTAAGGACATGGGAGCATAATAATTTCCTACTGCTTGAAAGCAATCCGGAATACTTTGCCGGAAAACCATATGTCGATGGACTGAGGTATTCGATAATCAAGGAACCGCTCGGTCGATTGCAGGAATTCCGCGCGAGGAACCTTCACCATACGGATATCCCCTCCGACCTTCTTCCCGATGTCATGGCTGATCCCGATGAAGCGGCTCTGATGGTCAGCCGTCCCTTGATGGATGTCTACAATCTCGGGTTCAACTGCGAAAAACCGCCGTTCAAGGATAATCCAACTTTGAGGCGCGCTTTCTGCCATGCGGTTAACCGGGAATTTCTAATCAATACTGTGTTGAGCGGTGTCGGCACCGAAGCGACCAGCATTGTTCCGCTCGGGATTTTTGGGTACGACGCCGGTTTAACGGGATATGAATATAATGAGGAGCTTGCCAAAGAGCTTCTTGACGAGGCTGGATATCCCAACGGTGATGGCCTGCCGGAAATTACGCTCTGGTTCGATAATCGACCGCCGCGTCCCGATATCTGCCAGTCCGTCCAGCAGGACTTTGCCCGTATCGGGGTGAATATCGTACTCAAGCAGCTCGAATGGGACGCGTTCCTGTCGGCTGTGGATGTTGGCGAGCCGGCATTTTTTCAGCTTACATGGCTCGCGGATTACCCGGATCCTGAAAATTTCCTGTGGGTTCTTCTGCACTCCGATCAGTGGGGTCCTCCGGGAAACGGGACCCGTTATAAAAACGATGAGTTCGATCGCCTTATCGACGAGGCTGGTGTTATTACCGACCAGGCACGTCGATGGGAACTTTACGCCGAGGCTGAGCGAATCGCGTTCGAGGATGCTCCATGGCTCCTCTTGTTCTGGAACGAATGCACGATCTTAGTGGCTCCCGAAGTTCGGGACCTGGGTATAACCGCACTCGATCGTCCGCCGGTACTTCCAAGCGTTGAGATCGAGCATGTCTGGTTTTCCGAATAATAACAGACGACTCGTGTTACGCATGTGTAAATCAAATTCAAGGATTCTCCAATGAAACTTCCACGTCATTTTGCCTGGATACTTCTTATTGCTATTTTCATCTCCGCCGCATTTGTGGCTACCGCTTACACGCAGGATGAGAATACCGAAATCGTTGTTCCCGAAGAGCTGGCATCGGCAAGAGCTGTTTACGAAACGCTCCGCGATGCGATTGATCAAATTGAAAGGGGACGGTCGAGCGGATTCGAAGACGCGTTATTGACATTCGACCTGTCAGGCGTCCCGGAAATTATCAGGGTTGAGTACGGCAAAGAAATCGCGAGAAAACTCTCCGCGATTATGTCGACGACCACCTGGCCGGACGCTGAGACATTCTCTGATGATCCTACCGGCAGAATAGAAATCCATGGAGATGTGATTGAACCTTCGACAAAAATTTTCAGCAATGCAGATGGATGGATAGAAATTTTGCACACCTACGACTATCCATGGCATGTCACTTCCGGTTCAATAAGGGCTATACCGATTATTTATCACGAGATGGAATTATCCGGGCAGTATGAGTTTGAGGAACTAGCGGTACCCGATCTTCCTGAAGGATATCCAACTCAATTCAGCAGCCCTCGCGGATGCTACGAATACTTTGTTGAAGCAATAGCCAGAGAAGAAGCGGGGGAAGATGAAGAAGCGGGTACCCCGGAGCTTAACCCTCGTGCCGCGCTGGATTTTACGAGGATACCGGTTGAAGGAAGGGATGAACAGGCGGGTAACATTGTCAGGCAGCTTGGAAAAATCCTGTCCGCGATTCCTGAGATTGATCCGGTTAATATTTCAAACGATCTTACCGGCCCCCCATTTCTCGTATATTCCCATGAGGATGGGAAAATTGAGATTACCCTGAACGAGGAAGGCCGTTGGCTTTTCAGCCAGAATACGGTAGCAATGGTCCCCGATATCTATATCGCGATGATCGGCTCGGGGATAATCGATATCCTCGAACCGCTTGATGAAGAGGTTACCCAGGGTGTTCCGGAAAGCCTGGCGACTCCAAGGCATGCTTACCAGACCTATTACATGGCGATGACGCGTGTGGTTGAGGGGGAAGCCGAAGCTCTCGATGATGCGATCGAATGCCTTGATCTTTCCGAAGTGCCGGGTACGGTTCTCCAGGAGTACAGCGCACAGGTAGCAAAGCAGCTTGGAAAAATCCTCGACAATATCGACCGCATCGATCCGGAAGAACTGTCTAATGATCCATCGGGGCCATTCTATTTATTGTACAGACATGACGAAGGGCTTATCGAGATCGCACAAAGTGACGATGGCGCATGGCGGTTCAGCGTGGCGACTGTCGCGGCGATCCCTGAAATTCATCGCGAGATGGAAATTTCCGGGTACTTCGAGGAGCGGTTGTTAACCGGCCTCGCAAGGATTGAATTATCCGGGGCCGAGGTTATCAGTGAGATGGGGGTGCAGTCGTTCATCCCCGCGACATGGCGTGATAAAACCTTCATCCTCGAAGACTGGCAATGGATTTTCCTGATATTCATAATCCTGATCGGCATGTTACTTGACAAGCTGGTTCCCGCTATTCTCAGTAAAGCGTTAAGGTTCTGGTTCAAACATACATTCATCGGTGACAAACCCGACCTGATCCTGAGTACCAGCCGTCCGTTCGGATTCCTCGCGATGTCGGGATTCTGGTGGATTGTGCTTGGAAATTCGGGACTGGAACTTAAAGTTTTAAATGTCCTTCTGACAGCGGTTAAATTCATGACCGCCGCGGGATTCGTCTGGTGTGCCTACAGATCGGTGGATGTTGTCAGTGAATTTATTGAAAGGCAAGCAACTGAAACCACGTCCCGCATGGATGACCTTCTCGCGCCATTTGTTCGGAAAAGCCTGAAGGTTCTCGTGACGGTTTTCGGTATTGTTTTTGTCGCGAGCAATATCAATATCGATGTGACCAGCCTGGTCGCCGGACTTGGTATCGGCGGCCTCGCGCTCGCACTTGCCGCACAGGACACGCTTTCGAATCTTTTCGGATCGCTCACCGTGCTTTTCGACCGGCCGTTCCAGGTCGGCGACTGGGTTGTTATCGGGGGAGATATCGAAGGGACCGTAGAGGAGCTTGGTTTCCGCTCAACTCGTATCAGGACATTTTACAATTCGGTCATAACGGTCCCCAACGCGAAACTCATCAGTGTGCAGGTCGATAACCTTGGTGAAAGGCGTTACAGGCGTATCAAGGCTCTGCTCTCCCTGACTTACAACACACAACCCGATAAAATAGAAGCATTCTGTGAGGGTATACGGGAGCTGATACGGACGCATCCTTATACCAGGAAAGACTATTTCCATGTTTGGTTAAATCAATTCGGCGGGAGTTCGCTCGACGTATTGCTTTATTGTTTTGTTAAAACACCTGACTGGTCGACCGAGCTACGAGAAAAACACAGGCTGTTTCTTGACATCCTGCGCCTTGCGAAGGAACTTGGTATCGAATTCGCGTTTCCGACCCAGACGATCTACATGGCGAAAGATGATCCCGACTACAGGGTGTTCCCGGATGAGGGAGATATTAAAACCACTGTATTTGGACGCAAAGATGGCGCGGGTAAAATCGCGAAGGAAATCGCGTTCAGCGAACTTGGCGGGGAAGGCGTAATCCCGCCCAAGGTCCAGTTCCGGAGCGGTGCGCCGATGGATCATAGCGATGGTTTTGAGGATGGCGATGGCGACGGGTAGGGGTATCAAAACAACGTATCGGAGCCGCGAATGTCAATGAGCGGTATGCCAACTACAATTTCATAACCGGTACACAATTTACTTACATGTGCGGTACTGATTCGGGATTCCAAGTAATCGGCCTATTGTTGTAGTGTCAGCGTCTCTATTTCATAGACCATCCGGTCCCAAATTCGAGCAATTACAATTGCCATTTCAAAACGGGTCATTGCATAGTCGCCCTTGACCGTGCCGTCAGGGTAACCCTCCAATGCACCTAACCAGATTAATCTCTGATAAGAATCGTAAGCCCAGTGATCGTCAGGTAGATCCGGAATTCTTACAGGTGTCGAATCCATTTCTTCCGGATCCGGCCAAACACCATCGGCAAGGATGTACCGAAGTTCATCAAACATCGTATCGAAAACAACGGCAAGTTCATTTCTTGTAACGCTACGATTTCCATTGAAAGTACCACCCGGGTATCCAAAGAGAATATCGCCATTACCAAGGAAATCAAGATTCATAAATGCCCAGTGGTCCTTGTCGACATCGGTAAAACTATTTCTATCCGGGCAATGTCCGAGTGCGACCTCAACTTCCCAGAACAGGGGATTGATGGAATTTAGCTCGTAGAACAGTCGATGGCGTATCCGGGCCATGACCATTATCATCTCATAACGGGTTAGCTCCTGATCACCTTGGAAAGTGTTGTCGGGATAACCTCTGATGAAGCCTTCGCTCTGCAGTTTATCGATATAATCATAATGATCCCAGTGATCGTGTGGAACATCTTCAAATGCATTTGCGGGGATTGAAATAAGCAGTAAGATCAAAGTAAGCAACATTACCAGCGAAATTTTTTTCATGACTTTATCCTCCAACAAGGAATTCGTATCAGTACCCCAAATGTTAGTGAGCGGTGTACCAGGTTCCATAATTGTAGTTGGCAGACCGCTCATTGACATTCGCGGCTCTGATACATGGGTCTGATACGGGTACTTCAATCCGTCCTCATTGCGCACTGCTTGAATTTCGACACCGAACGATCGTAGGTTCTTTCCACATCGTCCGGGAAGAAGCACGCCGGGAGTTCGCCCATCCTGCGATGTGTATGAATGCACTCGCAGCACTTGTATTTCTTCGAGCAGTTGTAGGTGCAATTGCAGTATTGTTTGTTCTTTTCTATGTTTGGACAGTCGGCCATCGTTGTTGGTCCTTTTTTAATGATTTTAATTGATTATACCAAAAAAAATGAACTGCCCCCGGGATAATTCTCCGGGGGCAGTGTCGCCTGGGAGGGTTGAATGGAGATTGTATTGATAAAGTTAAAAATGAATCGATGGCTATTTAAAAGTGAATCGATGGCTATTTAAAATGAATCGATGGCTATTTAAAATGAATCGATGGCTATTTAAAATGAATCGATGGCTTTTGAAATTACTTAACGTTTATCCTGATCGTTTTCGGCTTAGCCTCTTCCTTCTTCGGGACATTCAGAGTCAGGATGCCGTTCTTGATATCGGCTCTCACATCCTCCGCGTTTACCCCCGAAGGCAGGCTGAACCGTCTCTCGAAACTACCGTACTGACGCTCAATACGAGTGTAGCTTCCTTCCTCAACTTCCTCTTCGAACTTCCTCTCGCCCTTGATCGAAAGAACTGAGTCCTCGACCGTGACCGAGATATCGTCCAGGTTTAAATCGGGAAGCTCGGCCTTGAAGATCCATTTATCGGGCTTCTCTATGATGTCGATGCTGGGCGACCAGGTTTTGTCGCTCATGCTCTCACCAAAGTCCCTGGTCCGGAGCGGGAAATTCGAGAAGAAATCACTCTCAAAATCCGAACCGAACGGCCAGCCGGTCGATAGTCTCCTTTTAGGCGATTCGGGTTTTCTAATTAGAAGGTTCACCATGGTTTATTCTCCTTTCATCAATTGAATTTTCATTTAGAGTCTACCACTTGAGTTAGATATTGTCAAGTCATCTGAGTGCATTTATATAAGTTTTCTGCGGAAAATGATATTATTAGCCGATTTATGCCCATTTCTCCTGTCTTTCGCCTTTTTTTACCTTCCCCCTTACTAATACTACCTCGATGTGGTATGAATATTCGTGTACCGGAATAGCTGTTTCCAGGGGTGATCGCATGTCAAAATCCTCTCAATTCTTTATTGTAATCATCATTTCAATGGTTGTTCTTCTCGGACAGCCATATCCAACTCTGGCCGGTGGGCTTATTTCGACAGGCATGGAGGTTGAGATCGGACGGTCCGTTCGCGACGATATTCTCAATGAGTATGATCTCTGGGACGATCCATACGATAATGAACTCTTGCAGAAACTGGCGGAGACTGTCCTGGTTTATTCTACCGAGAGGGATCTGGAGTACGAGTTTTACCTGATCGAATCCGACGGTGTCAACGCGTTTGCAGCTCCGGGGGGATTTATTTTTGTAACAAACGGGCTACTAGATTTCAGCGAACGCGATCCCGGACTCCTCGCTGGTGTACTCGCGCATGAGATCGGCCACGTGGCGCACAGGCATCACAAGGAATCGATGGAGGACGCGTTATGGCAGAACCTTGGACTTGCGATCCTGTTCAATGTGCTTGATATAGATGATGAATGGATCCAGATCGCGGGCGCGGTCGCGCTTGGATTAATTCAGCAGGGATATTCAAGGGAGAACGAATACGAAGCCGACCGCCATGGGGTGATGGCGACATACAGGGCGGGTTGGGATCCCGATTCGGGCCTGATCGAATTTTTAAGGATGGTTGAAGCCGAGTATAGCGGCGACAACGACCTTGGGGATATCGGACGAAGCCTCGCAAGCCATCCGGAAACCGATCGCAGGGTATATTTCGCCGAGATTTACCTTGATGAATTAAGCTCTACTGAGGTTTTTGAAGCCAGGCCGTACCCTGATATCGAAGCAAAGCCAAAACCAGAGGAGGAAGAAAAACCTGGAAAGGATGACGAAGTCGAGCAGTACGTAATTTATGAAGGGACCAGGGAATAAAAAAAAGCCCCGACGCCGAGGGCATTGGGGCTGCGAGTTCACTTGGATCTGAATTAAAAATTCTAAACTAAGTTTCTGCGATACTTGACATAATTAAATCGTTCAACATACAACCAATTTCGAAAACCTCCGCAACCTTGCTGTCGTTACTGTACTTGATTTAATCATCATCATCTATTGCTTCGGTTTCCTCAATTGCCTTCATTACTTGTGCTTCAAGATCATCTAAACTTGCAGAACTTATTTCGCGAGATCGAGTTGCGGTCTCGAGGAGATGTGGTCCCGTGACATCGATGACATCCGGGCCATATTCCTCCATGTCGAGATCGAAGGTGAAAACCAGTTCATCCAGCCGGAGCTTTAAAGCTCTAGCCATTGGTACACCTCCAATTATCGATAAAACACTTCTAAATCAATGATCAGTTATTCCCCCCATGGAAAATATTACTAATTTGTGCCGTTCAGTTGATAATTCATGCACGATATGGACCAAGAAAAAGTCCGGTATTAATACGATCAATTCACTCCGAAACCTTCTGAAACCGGCATAAATAGGGGTATCTCGTGCATCTCTCTATTCATCGGACATACAGAGCGAACCAGGAATTTTGTCTTCCCGGGTAAATAGTTTATTTATTATGATTCCCAACCCGATAAATGCCTGTATCCAGCGTTTATTCCGGACAATTTGAGTATCCGGGGGACATATTGTCCATGACAGATTTTATCCGGTTTTCAGGACGGAATGAATGTATGTTCGAAATTTCTGAGTTAAATTTCCCAATGAAAATCGATTTAATTGTTAAAATCCTGATATAATAAACAGGTCTATAGCATTTATATGGAGGGGCGGAATTATGCTCAGACGCATATTCGTTATAACTGTATTTTTAATCCTCTCCGCTCTGGTTTTATCCTGCGGTGGAGGGTCCAATCCAACAACACCGGATAATGAAGACGAATCTGTCAACATCCTGGGTTACTCTTACCCTACATTCGTACCAAGCCTGATCGCATTTTCCAGGGAGCTTCCCAATGGTAATTCGTACAACAACACGAACTCTGAATTGTTCGTGATTAATCCATCCGGCCAGTTTGATCACCGGCTGACTTTTAATGCTGCTGACGATGATTACCCTGCGTTCAACCCGGGTGGTCATAAAGTAGCATTTGTTTCGAACCGGTCATCTGGCGGGTACGGAAGCCGCGATATATTCTGGCTGGGTCCGGTTGGAAATGTTGTACAGTTAACCTATGACACCTGGCAATGGGACGCATCATCGACACAATGGCCTCTCTGGGGTGCGATTACCGCTTCAAGGCACAATATGCTGGTCATGGCACCGTTCGATGTCGGGCAGGTTTTCGCTCTCAGCCCGTGGGGCAACTGGGAGACATACGTGTATTCCGGTGTTACTATGCCGTACGACCAGTGCTACAGCCCTGTTACCGGTAATCTTGTCGTATCAGGAAGGCCGGATGGAATGACCTATATGGATGACATCGAGCTGTTCCTGAAGCCCCAATGGCTTGATTATTCTTACAGGATCACGTATTTCGGGGACGATTCCGAAGACCCGATGGACCTGGTATACACAACCGATCCTGATTTCGATTGTACCGGTCAGAAAATCCTTTTTCAAACGACCTACTGGGATAACAACACTGAAATTGGCATGATCGATCTTTCGACAGCGGACGCTATCCCTCAGCCGGTACGATTTACGTACAACGACTCCGCCGATTGCGAACCGAGCTGGGATCCGACCGGCAAGTGGTTCGTGTGGGCAACTGATCGGGATGGGAACTTCGAACTGTATAAACGACTGGTTTACGATCCGACATCACCGACCCCGATTCCTCCACCGATTCGGTTGACATTTACGGATGCGGATGAACATAACCCTGACTGGGGCCCGGCATACGGCAGCAATACCGGGTATTAACGGCCATAAAAAAGTAAACATATCGAGTTTATTCCTTCCTCGGTCTGCCCGATCCGGCGTGACGCGTTAGTTCTGTACAGGTGTGGGAATACCGATTAAACTATTTTTTATCAGGCTTAATGAAAATTATATACTTACATTTCCTGTAATTTTTAGTTATCCTAGATTAAATTTGTTTCCAGGTTCGATTAGGATATTATTTAACAGGTGCAAACCGAATTTTTACCTGCACCGGAGGATGATAATGATCAGAAATTCAATATTCATACTTACGATCGCAATTACTATTTTCATGATAGCTTCCGCCCCGGTATTCGCGACAAGTACTGAGGTCGGCCTCGGTGAGACAATCGAAGGCCGATTCGAAAGGGATGATGAGCAGCTTGAGGATGACTGCTATTACGATTCATACATTATCGACTGCGAACCGGGCACGCTGGTCAGAATAACAGAGACATCGCGTAAGGTCGATTCGTACCTGATTGTCACAGGTCCGAGGGGGGAACAATGGGAGAACGACGATTATACGGACGAGAATTTTGACTCACAGGTAACGGTCCTGATTTCCGATCCCGATGATTTCGAAATTATCGCAACAACGTACTCCGAGGAAACCGGGCGCTACGAACTGACTGTCGAGGAATTAATCAAACCAGCCTTTTACGGTGTGTTTGTGGGAATAGATGATTACGGTGCAGAGCTTGATGACGCACCCTTGTGCGATGAGGACGCGGAAAATTTATTCGACACTTTTGTCAGGTCCGGGATCATGGATAAAGAGAATGGCATTGTCCTGACCAATCGTGACGCCGAGCTTATGGATGTCGAGAACGCCATGCATGATATGGCCCAGAGGGTTGGACCCGATGATGTTTTCATATTCTTTTTCTCGGGGCACGGTGACCGTATTGCAGCAACCTCCCGAAATGTCGCAGGGGAAATAGACGAGTACGATGAGACGCTTGTACTTCGCAATACCGATCTTATCGACGATCACCTTGCTGAAATGTTGGGTGAGATTGATGCAGCCTTGAAAGTCGGTGTACTTGACGCATGCCATGCCGGCGGGGTCGCCGAGGATATATCGAGATTCCCGAAAACAGTCGGGTTCGCGTCGAGTGAGGAGGATGTGCTAAGCGATTTTGCCCCTGAACTCGACGCCGGTGGATATCTTTCGGTGTTTTTCACCGAGGCTGTCGGAGGTGACGCGGACCTTGACGGAGATGGAATTATCATGATTGGGGAACTGGCGAGATTCCTCTCAAACCGGTTCTATGAAGACGGTCCGGAAACCGACCAGGCCATGTACGGATATCCTGAACTGGTCCATGAGAGAGGGCTTGTATCACAGGAGACCATCTTCTTCTGGTGGGACACATCCGGTAGAAGGCCGGGAAGACCTAAATAGAGTATATACCCACTCGGATCCTGAAAAAAATCAGCGGGGCTTTCAACGGTCTCGTTTTTTACACCCGGTGTGTTCATAATCGTCTTTAAAACGATAGACCGCTCTGCTATACTGTCCGGGTTCACGTATCCCTGAGCGGTGTTTTACCTGTACCGCAGGAGGAGCTATATGGATTTCGACGCAACTGCCCAGGCTGACCAGATTCTGGCTAATTATGAAGCAGCACGATTGATCATATGGATTACAATCGGTGTAATTGTTGTTGCAATTATTGCTTTAGGAACTGAGTTCTGGGTTAATCTCTGGGGACTCATCACCTCTCCATCTCTTACTTTCCAAAGAATGCTGGGAGAAGCGCAGGTTGTGCCGGGACTTGTACTTGTCGCGGTTTCCGGCCTGGCGACTGGGGTGATTGTTAATTCGCACCTCTCAAATCCATCGATTATTACAGCGGTTCTCGATATGCTTAATAATGACATTTCCCTGCAGATGGCTGAACAACTTGACAGTATTTTCGATCAGGTCGGGTCCGACTTTACCATGCTGGGAAATATGGCATACGTTCAGACCTATGTATTTCAGGCCCAGAGTCTCGCGGTGGCTATTCCGGTAGCGTTTCTTATTTCATGGATACTCTGGGGACTTGCCGCTCAGGTTGCCAGCATGATCGCGGGTAACAAGGCCGGACACGGGGTTACCAATATCTGGGCTGCCATTCCATATCTTTGCGTAATTAATATTCTCAACTACTGGTTCTACATGATGCATCTCGGTGGAAGCGGGTTCGGAACCTGGGCCGGATATATTATCGGGCTCTATTTCGCGGTCCTCCATGTTATAATGATGAGAGAGCATGGGCGGTACTCCATCCAGAACGCAATCATTTCAACAGCCCTTACCGGTGTCCTGTTCGGAGTATTCGCGGTTGTCACAACAATACTGCTCGTGGCAATTATCGCCCAGGCTTCAATGTACCTTTAATGCCAGATTATCGATCGGAGGGTTTTGAGAATGAACAGAAAATATTTAATCCCGCTTTCAATTCTCGGATTGCTTTGATTACTTCTCACCGGGTGTCCGAAATCGCTCGATGAGAAAATCCGTGAATCGACAAATATCGGCGTTTTTGATGAGGCTACCCATGCGGTTGACCGTGCCCTTGATATTCAGGTTGAGCAGAATATCCGATCGGATCTGGAACTTCGATGGTTCGCGGATGCTCATGGACTCAATGTTGAAGTTTCGCATAGCGTGGTTACGGTGTTTATGACGGTTAAAAACGAAGAATTGCGGGACAGGGCGCTGGCATTAGCCGCAACGGATGACAGGGTCAGAGAAGTGATTGATGAGATCATTGTCGATCATACTGTAGAGGGCGCACCGTTTGAATGGTAAATTTCCAATTTTACAAATTCAGCAAACACAAATGCCCCAACTCCGGGGCATTTTTTATTTGCGGTTGTAACACCTACCAGGGGACACCAGGTCTGGTGTCCCCGGTCCTCGAATTAAAACTTTTCAGCAAATTTATCTATGCCTTTATTTCGATTAATGAATTATAATTAAGGTAATTAATCCATTCATTTCAGCCCGTCCTTAAACTCGACTCTGGTTAACTCTTTACGATCGAACCGCTTTTATAGAGAGCTAAAAAAAATGAGACTCCTTAAGATCAGTGTAATCGTCTTATTCGTTCTACTGCAGGGTTGCGGAAGTAAGTCAAACCCGGTTACTACTCCAACCAGTCCTCCAGATTCCCCGTCCCATCTTACCGATTCACAAACAACGGTCCCCACAAACCGCTATATTTGGGGCATCTGGGATGTTCGAATTTTGGGGGATCGCGAGACTGTCGAAATTATTCCCGACAGAAGCTCCACGATGCACTTCAACATTGTAAGATTGATGGAGGAGGTTCCTTGCACTACCTGTATTGCTATTATTATCAAGCAGCTTATCCCCCCCGATATTCTATCCGTTGATTTCAGGCTCCAGCACCCTTTTCCAGGTCCCATGAACCTTTGCGCCTTCGATTTAAGAGGCATAATTATCAATGGTGCCGACTATACATTTCCAGCAAACAACAGATCTGTCGGTATGGGTCATGACAAACTGGTACTACTCGATCCGGACGGTTACACATCGCTGTTCAATCCAACAGAATTTTCCGAGGATACAGGTATGCCTCCGGTTTTGAGATATTATCCGGGCAAACTCGAGATGGATGGTGACCTTTCGTCAACGCTGAATCCGTTTATCGCATACTCGCAGGACCTCCCAAGGCGGGTGTTTTATGTCGGATCAGCAGAAACCAGGAATATCCAGGTTCGCCTTCCCGACGTTCCGGTCGAGTTTGGATATGCAGTCGATATAAGCTGGATGCCTGTTGAAAATGTTGTCGATCCGCTTGTCGATTTCCCACTCGAGGCCAATTGTGTTGAGGCTTACAGGATCGACCTTCCGGATTACATTCAGGTTTCCGCTGGTGGGATGTCCGAGGTTGTGGTTGAGATTTTCGATCACCAGGGTTATGAAACTATCTCGTCGGTGACTGTCGAAGCGCCTGAAATTTTTTCGGGCGTGATTCCGTTTGATTTTGTTGAATCGACCGGTATTGAAAGCTGCACATATTCTGGTGAGTTTACGAATGAGCTAAATGCCATGCCTGAAAATTATCCGCTTCTTGTCCGGGTAACCGATAAATTCCTGGATGATATTCACGGCCAGGTTGACGCATGGCACATCGGTGAAGTGACCGTGCCTGAACCTCCCAAAGAGGATCCTATTGCAATAGCCATGGCCGATCCGTTGTCTGTTTATACGGGCGATCAGGTCCATTTCTTCGATGATGGCTCCTACGATCCCGATGGCGGTGACATCGTTTTATTTGAATGGGATTGGGATAATGATGGCACTCCTGATGAAACAGGGGAAGATGTATTTCATTCGTGGACTGATCCGGGAACTTACGAAGTTCAGTTCCGGGTGACGGATGACGAGGGTGCGACTGATGAACTTGATGGGCCTTTTGTGATAGAAGTGACTGAAGAAATAATCAGTGGCTTGGCACGTACATGGGGTGGATCAGATTATGATCAAGGCTTTGGAGTTGCCACTGATGGCTCCGGGAATGTCTACGTTACGGGATTGTTTGGTTTCACAGTC
>DAOVJF010000280.1 GCA_030673355.1 Planctomycetota bacterium
GGATTGAATTGGGCACGCGGATTGTGACGGGCACCCGGATATATTTTAATCGTCAGAACTTAACAATTTTCCCGTTTTACAACCCTTCCGCCAATATCTCCGCGACATCCCTGACCTTCGCGTTCTCCACGCCCTTATCGCCGTATCCGTCCGTGATCATCATCTGGCAGAACGGGCACGCGACACAAACCTCATCCGCTCCGGACTTCATCAACTCTTCAACGCGTTCATGATTGATCCGTGTTCCTTCGGTCTCCTCGGTGAAAAGCATTCCCCCGCCCGCGCCGCAGCAGAAACTCCTGCGTTTCGTCCGTTCCGGTTCGTGGATCGTCACGCCCGCTTTTTTAATCAAACTTCTCGGGTTTATGTAATCTTCATCGCCGCCGTAGCGCGACAAGAGGCACGCGTCATGGAAAACAACATCCTTCGATACCTTTCCGTTAAGTTTAAGCTTGCCGCTATTAATCAGTTCCATCAGGAAATGAGAGTGGTTAACCATCTCGATATCCGGGTTCAAACCCATTTCCCTGTACTCTTTCAGCGTTCTCAAACAGTGCGGACATGTGGTAACGATCTTACCCGGTTTTTTTTCGTTCAGGGTTTCGATATTCATCTCCGCCATCGTCTGGAAGAGGAATTCGTTCCCAGCCCTCCGTGCCGCGTCGCCGGTGCACTGCTCATCGAAAATTACCCCGTAATCGACCCCTGCCGAATCTAGAAGTTTCTTAAACGCGAGCGCGACTTTCTGGTACTGGTCGTTATACCGCGCCATGCAGCCCATCCACCAGAGGATTTTACCTTTCTCATACTCGGGAAATTTATTTTCAGAAAGGAATTCTACAGCGTCAGCCTGCTGGTAATTCCATGGATTGCCGGTGGATTCCAGGTTATCGAATAACGGCCGCATGGCGTCGGGGAAAATACTGTTCGCGACATACCCGCGCCGCATCTCAATAATCGCGATCGGCTGGTCGATCCCTAATGGACACTGGAATGCGCACGCGCCGCATGTGGTGCACTGCCAGATTTGTTCCTCGAAAATAGGATCGCCAACCACTTTCTTCTCAGGATCATCAGAATAGATCTTTTGCAGGCTCAGAATGAGTTCTTTCGGGTCAAGCTTCTTTCCGGTAATTCTGGCAGGGCAGTTATCAAAACAACGTCCGCATTCCACACAGGTGAACGAGGCAAGAATTATATATTTCCCAAGGTCTGTATATTTTTCAGCGCCGAGATACATATCCTCTTCATCTATCGATTCATCTTCGAAATCGATTTTGAGCGGCTTGATCGCCGCGAGTTCGAAGTCCTTGAAAAAGATCGTGAAGATGCTGAACACAAGGTGAAGATGTTTTGAACGCGGCAGTAGAATCAAAAAAGTCGCGATCACGAAAATATGAACCCAGCCGTTAATCTTGAATGTAAATGAATCCTCTTCGAATACGAATACACCCAGGATATAGGTGACAACCGAGGCCAGAATCAAAAGTGCAATAGCACCCGATTCATAGGAGAGCACTGCCCCCAGTGCCGGAGGTCGAATAAAAAATCGCCTGATTAACAGGGCCGATATCCCGATGATACATAAGACCGCCCAGCATCCCACAAGAATCCGGTAGTAATCGTGAAATGGACCGTTTCCTAAAAGGCCGAATTCAAAACCCGTGAGTGCACGGATAAACGCGTCGGCGGTCTCAACCATGAACACTACAAAAGTCCAGAAAACAACCGCATGTGCCAAACCTGGTCCCGGACGTCCGGCGATCACTGTACCCTGGAAAAAAAACTCCCTGAACCATCGTACAATTCGTTCACCTATCCGGTCTAACGGCAACGAACCGCGTCCCATCCAGATAATCCTGATTCTTTGAATAACAGGATATAAGAAAAATCCAAGGGCGGTTAAAACAAGTAGCGCCAGTATTACTTTTTCGATTGGAGAAGTGTGCATGTGAAAATCCTCACAAAGCTGTTGGCAACCGGATTATTATAAAGAACCCGGCCACAGTAAACAACTGCTTTCTAACTCTCCCCCATCCATATGCTTAATATCATTAATGTCAACACCGGACTGGCAACTATTCTCATTCGACGTTACAATTCCCACCGTCAATATTCTGAAGGCCGTCACAATGTTTCATATGCGACAACTGGGAGATTTGATGATCCTCCAAACCGACCTGTTCCCGGTTTCGCTCAAGCATGCCTTCACGACCCGACGGTTAAATAAAGTACCGCCGGGGTCAAAAAAGGGTGCCGACTTCAGGATCAATTCAATTGATGAAACCGTTCAATGGTGGAAAAAACTCAGGGACTCTCTATTCACAAAGAACCACACGCTTTGCATTCATAACCAGGAACATGGAGGAAATGTCCGTGTTGTCGGTCCGGATGAACCTTTAGGCGATTTGCAAAATGTCGATGGCTTTAAATTCAGGATTCTCGGCGATGGCGATGGAATTATCAAACCTTTCGGAAGGGTACCGGTTTTTATTGGCATCACTACCGCTGACTGCCTGCCCTGCATAGTGTACGAACCAAATTCCCACGCGGTCGCGGTAATCCACGCGGGATGGCGGGGACTTACCCAGGATATTCCGGGAAGCGCGATCCGGGCATTCAGGGCAAATCTGAACCTTAATCCTGAAGACCTACTCTGGGCTATAGGCCCATCAATCGACAGGAAAAATTACGAGGTGGAAACCGAAGTTATCGCCGGGCTTGAGGCTTCCGGATTTGCCGAAGCTGACTGGCTTACAAACCCGGATTCGATTCCCTGCTGGATAAAGTCGAAACGAAGGGACCATTACATGCTGAACCTGGCCGAATGTATGCGCCACCGGCTGGTTTCGCTCGGCGTCCCGGGTAACCAGGTTGATATTTGTAAACTCTCAACATTCGATAATCCTAACCTGTTTCATTCGTACAGGCGGGATGGAGAAATCAAAGGTTTACAGGCTTCTGTCGTCGGGTAGGTTTACCTTTTGCCGATTTATTGTTAAATTTCTCGCACTACTATTAAAATTTTGAAACATTTTTCCAATAGCAGCATCACATCAGGAGTGTTCTCGTTGAAATTGAATAATTATAAAATTCCCGAATGGCTTCTGGCCGGGTTACTGGTTGTAATTTTCATCCACAATCCCGCACCCGTCCACGCTCAGGGTTTAGACCTTCTCTCATCAACCGGCGATGCAGACGACCCAGGATTCCTGACTTTGAACGACTGCCTTGAGATCGCGTATGAAAACAACATCGGCCTGATGCGTACACGCCTCGGTATTGAAGCCAGTTTCCTTGAAAGAATACGGAACGAGAGCATTTTCGATCCCGGGTTCGACCTCAATCTTTCATACCGTCAGCAGGATTCTCCCGACTCGGCATCTTCTTCCAGCGGCGCCTCCAACACCCAGTTGGGCATGAACTACAGACATCCGATCTGGAACGGCAGCTCCTGGGTTATTTCAATTGACCAGACGGTTGCCGAGGGATCGTACAACATCGGGGAGGATTCCGAATCGTACAGAACCTACAATTCGCAATTCGGAATCGCCTATTCGATGCCGATCCTTGAAGGCTACGGTGAGAGGGTAAATCGCATCGGTGTCAGGAAATCCGATCTTGGTATCTTCAGAAGCGAATCCGCGGTAAACAACGCGGAACGTGCCCTGCGCTACAGCGTGATCCAGGCTTACATCCTGGCCACACTTACCGCAAAACAGATCGAGGTTACCGAGCTCAGCCTCGACACCGCCGTTAACCTCGTTGAACGGGTCCAGGCGCTCATCGATGTCGGGCAGATCGCACCGTATGAACTCCTTTCGGCTCAGTCCGGACTTGCACAGAGGCAGGAAGCTGTACTCAACTCGAATACCGACCTTGCTAATTCGCACGATTTCCTCAAGGATGTTATCGGGCTTCCAATCATCGATGATATTTCCGTCGGCCTTGCTGAATTCCAGGGGATTATTCTCGATGTGGACGCGGACGATCTCTTTTTCCTGGCGCAGCAGAACCGTCCCGATCTTGAAGATATCGACCTGCGCATACAACAGTCGCAACTCGATTTGATGCTCGCGACGGATCGAAGGCAGGCATCGCTCACATGGAATACAATTCTTAGCGTGGCGGGCCAGGACGACGGTTACACTGAAAGTATCAGCGACATGAACCATTTCTCCTGGTTCACCGGACTTGAGTACCAGCTTCCCCTCGGCGGAAATCGCGCGGCCGTAGTCGATGTCTCATCGGCTCGACTGGCACTCGATCAACTCGACCTTGAAAGAATTGAATTACTCAGGAATCTCCAGCTTGAAATCCGGGCCGCGGTCGAGGAATTCAACACCGCACTGCTCAGGGTGGATGTCACTTCACAGGGGCTTGAGGTCCAGGATGTGAAAATGGAGAGCGAGCACGCAAGGCTTGAACTTGGGCTCATCACATCGCGCGACCTTCTGGAATCCGATCTCGAACTCGCAACCGCGCGCCTGGCTGTCGAATTCGCGCTTGCCGACGCTCTCAACGCGATCGCGAAACTCGAGTTCCTGACGAACATTCAATTAATTAACGATGCCGTAATTCTGGGCGGTATTCTGTCGGATGCAGAGGTGATTGAATAATGGCCGAACATCCGCTCATACGCCTTGAAGAAATTTATAAAATCTACAAAA
>DAOVJF010000231.1 GCA_030673355.1 Planctomycetota bacterium
AAGTGTCGGTACTCAGCATGAGGATATGTTCCTCCTTTCCGAATTCGATGGCGAAAACCGTGTGCGTCTCGAATATGGCGCGAAACCATCGCTTGTCGAAATCGATGAGGAAACCCGCGCAAAATTACGAAGCCTGGGATATATACATTGATTTAATTGGATCATTTGACAAATCATAATCATCAGGCCGTCCCGGCTCTTTTCGTAGCGCGGTTGTCCAGTCTGCTATTAAAAAGTTACTGTTTCCGTTATGAAAAGCGATTTTCGTTGTTAAATTTTGAGTCTATGCTTTGGATATTATATTACTAATTTATAGAGATGAGGAACCAATGTGACACCACCCGAATTGCTATTAGAACAAGTAATGGTCCATGTAAACGATATTCCGGGCCTTCCAGATGTCCTTTTCAAGGTAAATGAGGTGGTGAATGATCCTGAATCATCGGCAGATGACCTGGAAAGGGCGATCAACAACGATATTGCGGTTTCAGCGAAGCTGATCAGGCTTGTCAATTCAGCTTCATACGGTCTTCCCAGCCAGATAAGCACTCTATCAAGAGCTATTCCGATGCTGGGTTTCACAATGGTTCGGAATCTCGTTATGAGTGTTTCCTTATTTCAATTGGATGCGATCTTTGAGCCCGACCTGAAAAAGTTCTGGCTTCACTCGTTCGCGACCGGGGTCGTTGCCCAGGCAATAGCGGTCACCGATCGACTCCCGGATGCGAAAAGCCAGTCGCTTGCCGGGCTCCTTCATGATATTGGCAAGGTCGTATTTATCCAGAACTTCATTCGTGAAACCCAGGCGGTACTCCAGGAGCAGATATCAAAGGGGCTCACGTACTATGAAGCGGAAAAGAACCTTTTTCTGACCAATCATGCTGAAATTGGCAGAGAGATCGCAATTAAATGGAATTTCCCGCCCAACCTGATTGCCGCAATCGGTTACCATCACGATCCTGATGCCGCAGACGGTTTTGCCGATTTCGCACGGGTAACCGCAGCGGCAAATATACTCAGCCAGCTTACTGAAGAGGGATTTTTCTTTGAGAAGGGCTATGAAGAGTCGGCGGACGCATGCTCTGAATTTTACCAGCTTTCCGAAAAGGCATATAAGTTTGCGATTCTGGAATTTAACAGCCAGACGAAGTTCTTTGAGAATTTTATTGAACAATTAGTTCTTGAGTACCGCGCCGCTAAGTGAAGTAGCCCGGTCGGGTTGGAAATTATTCAATATCGACTCCGCCCATATTTTTAATTCTCACCAAGCAGCGACTCAAACAGGTCGGCAAGTTTCCCCGCATTATTTAACCAGTCAAAACGGTCCTTGACGTACTCACGGCCCGCTTTTCCCATGGCAAGTCTTTTACCTGGATCATCAAGGAGTGCCGCGATTCCATCCGCCAGTGCTACCGGGTCATTGGGGGGTACCAGAATCCCGGTTACTCCATCCTGGACCGCCTCCGGGATTCCACCAACATTCGATGCGACCACCGGGATCTCCATAGCCTCCGACTCAATCGCAGCAACCCCAAGCGATTCCGATCTTGAAGGCATGCACGATACATCAAGCCCAGCAAGGAATGCCGGAACCTCGTCATTCGGAATTCGTCCCAGGAAATCCACGATCCGGTGTACCCCCTTTTCCCTGGCAAGGCTCCTGAGATCCTCGGCGTCCTCTCCATCCCCGGCCAGAAGTGTCCGGATGTTGTATCCCCTGTCTCTCAGGACCCTGGTCGATTCGATGAGGGTGTCAGGCCCATAGATTTTCCTGAGCCCTTTTACAAATCCTATCCTGAAAACTTTATCGGACTCATGCTTCTTTGGATATTTCGACGGGTCGAATTTTTCCATGTCGACAGAAAAAGGAATTATGTGAATTTTCTTCTCTGTCGGGAGATACCTCTTCATCGCGTCAGCAAGATAATTCGAGAGCGCGACAAGTTCGGTCGCTTCTTTAAGTACGTAACTTTTCCAGTAGGCTTCTTCCTTCGCCTCTTCCTGCCCGAATATTCCAAGAATATCCGACCCCCATGCGCTTACAACGAGTCTCGGAAGACCTTTATAAACCATGTTGAACCTGAAGCGATAGATGAACTGTACGTTTACAATATCGGCCCATCTAAGGATCGAACGCACGCGGGCATAGTCGGATGCCGTATATACCTGCCTGAACGGAGGAATGGCCATCAAACCTCGCGGGGGAATCGAATGGACATAAACCTCGACCCCCGGGATACTCCATTCGCGGTAGCTGATAATCCTGATCTCACATCCCCGGTCGAGGAAATACTCCACCCATTTATGCGTATGGACATTACGGGCATCGGCAGCGAATGCAATGCGTAATGGTCGATTTTTGTATGTCATTAGTTCAGGATTCATGACATTTATATTCGAAGTGTGATTTATAGTAACGCAAATTTAACCGATAGTAATCTAAATTGTAAATTTTAGTTCCCATGTCTCCGTCTGATCATCTCGGTTATAAATCCCGGGATTCGGCGCCATTCCCTCATATCCGCCATCGTTGGAATCAGAACCTTTACCGCTTTTATACTCCCTGCCCTGCAGAATGAATTGAGAAGGAATCCGGCGTTTACAAACGATCCTATCAGTACTGCAACCGACGCAATCTGGACTTCCCTGCCCATCGTGTTCTGGAATCCTGTCCATGCGATTACCAGCGCGACCAGTACCCCGATAATCCCCGCCTTTGCGACCTCGTACGGTCGTGTTCTTGCAAGAAGGTGCGCGGACCACACCCCAGCCATTGACAACGCGATTCCCCCGGCCGCCATTATCGCAAATGCCCCTGCAACCGGGATGAAACGCGACCCAAGGAGGATTTCCACAATCGGTTTCATGAAAATGGCAAGGATTATGAAAAGTAACAGCGATGTAAGAAAGGTCTGACGGGACGCTTTCGCGGTAAGTTCGCTTGCATCGGTGTCGCTTCCACCCGTGATCTTGGGTAACAGGGCGAACGCGACCGATCGCGTTACCGGAAGAATTCTCTCGATCATCTGGTACGCCATTGTGAAGAATGCAATCCTGGCAAGATTCTCTCCATGGGAACCGGCGAGTGAGAATGAAAGCAGGATCATCATTACGGGCAGCATCAGGTATGCTGCAAGCTGGGCGAGATAGATCGGGAACCCAAGTCTGACAACCTGGCGTGTAATATTAATGTCAATTGTTCCGGGTAATGGAATCCTGCCCCGCACCAGGAGGTACGAGTAACCAAGGCTGACCGTATTCGCGATTATGTAAGCGCCGATCACCCCGAAGAGTTGCAGTTTGAAGAGGAAAAAAGCAGCCAGGATTACAACAATCATCACGATATTTATAACGAGTTCCTTGAGGTTCCTGGCAGCGATTCGGTCCTCGGCGTAAATAGCCGCATCGTATGCCATCGTCATGAGATGAAGCGGAAACGCCATCGAGATGATCATAAACGGCCCCGGAAGCCAGACCTGGCTGATATTCCAGAATGTCTTCGGAAATCCCCACATGAATCCCAATAGGAGCCCGATAAATAAAAGGCCCATGAAGAATCCGAGAAGAACACCGGTGCCTGTTAACGGTCCTAAACTGGTTCTGTTTTTTCCTCCCAGTACAATCATACCCTGGTCGTATCCGAACGACCCGGTCTTCATCACTATCGCCGGGGCAAGCATAACCAGCGCCAGCTCTCCACGCCAGACCGGACCCAGAAGCCTCGCGATGATTACCCAGATGATTATACCGAGTATAAAAAGGGCAGCGTTAGTCAGGGTCGTCCCGACTGTGTCACGGGCGAGAGAGCTTTTTTCAATTGTTTGATTCCCTGGCGATGATGTCATTAAACAGTTTCGCTAACTCGCCGGTAATGCGGCGACGGTCGTATTGCTTAAGGAAATCGGTATCTATATCGAACGCTTGATCCCTTGAGTTGAACTGCTGGATCAGTGCGTCCGCAATTTTATCGGGATCGTCCGGCGACAGGCATACACCAGCATGGGATCTATCTATCAACTCGATTAAATCCTCACCCCCGGTTATTGCCAGTATAGGCCGCCCGGATGCCAGGTACTCGTATGCCTTTCCGGTAATATATCCTTCGGCTATCAGTAAAAGAGATCCTGCGCCGAGTTGCGATGAATAAACGGCATCGCGGGTCTGGAAACCCTCGATTTTCAGATTGTCCATTATATGCTTCGGCGCGAGTTCATGAAAGCGCGTATCAAATTCGCCCATGAAAAAACACCCGGCGCTATCCCGAAACGCTTCCGATTTTTCGCATGCCTTCTTCCAACCCTTGAAAAATGGTTCCGGATCGCGCGGGTATGAAATCGAGCCGGTGTAAACTACGGTCCAGCGATCAAATTTTCTGGGCTCGATTCCATCAAAATCTCCAGGATCGAACCCGTTGGGAAGTATGTGAAATTTACCTTCATGTCCTCTGAGCGAAGGATATTTCTCAAGATATTCATCACGGTATCTCGACTGGACGACTGATATCGCGGACGATTCTTCGAGGCAGCTAAGTTCAAGTTTTTCTTCTTTTATCCTTGCCCGGTCAGGACGTTTGGTTGCGTACAGGCTGGTTGTCCAGGGGTCGCGAAAATCCATGACCCATGGCAACCCCGATTCCCTTGCGATCGCCCTCGCGATTACATGATCGGTGGCTTCCGGACTTGTTGAGTAAATTATGTCGATCTTGTTACCCGCCAGGATTTCCCGCGCCCGATTAACCGCTGGACCGAACCACCCGATTTTCGGATCGGGAATAAGGAACGCCGCCTGGAAAGATGAATAAAGTTGCCCAGTGAATCCGAGGCTTTTACCCCCTTCAATTACCCCCCTGAAATCAGCGGAGTCCTGGCGTTTCTTCCCTCCCAGTGCACGGTAAAGATGATACGGTTCCCTGCTTGGCGCTTTGTATATTTTCACTGAATCGGGAATTTCGTTTTTGTAACCAGGGTCGATGGGGAAACTCCCCTCGGGCTTATCCGGGGTCAGCACGATCGGCTGCCAGCCATGGTCGGGGAGGTACCGTACGAATTTCGTGATTCGCTGTACCCCGACTCCGGCCCTCGGGGGAAAAAGATAAGCTATGCAGAGTACTGTCGGCATGCGGTGGTAAAGTCACCTAATCCGGTAATTTTACGAGCGGTGCCCTATCCAAATCTTGCCTAGGACACCGTTTATCAGAAATATCATCACAATACATTAAGGCATCTCTTTTGCTTATAAAACCTTTTTTAACACATT